>DTTI01000041.1 GCA_012964825.1 Candidatus Neomarinimicrobiota bacterium | reverse complement strand
AAAAAATCCCTCTACTAGGCGGGTGTTTCGATAGTGACTGGGGTAGGATTCGAACCACTGGCCAACCACTTAAGTAAAGCTTCAGTACAGAAGTTTAGACAGACAGCTCTGACTTGAGTAAATTCATTAAAATATCAAAGATGAGAAAACACGTTTCAATATTTTTAATGGGTGTCATAATAGGCTCCTTTGTTCTGGCAGGTTGCAATACCAATAAAGAACAATTCAGCCTCACTTCAAAAAGTTATGAAATGTGGCGTGATTACATTACACCTACGAAAAATGAATCGTTGTGGAAGTCTATACCCTGGCGGAGTTCTTTCAGAGAGGGATTGATTGATGCTAATGAGCACAAAAAACCATTGTTATTATGGGCCATGAATGGTCACCCGTTGGGGTGTACATGAAACAACGGCGTGGCGGGCCGGAGGTTCGTTTGGTCAGATCCCCGAATTATCGAAGTTGCTGAACAGTTCATCCCCACAACAGATGAAGTTTGGCGTCTGCAGCGGGTTCAAGATTCAGATGCCATTTTCTTTCAAGAGATGGCAAACAAAGGTCATTATCGCACAGCCGGCCAAACACGACAGGGGATCTATGTATGCAGCCCCAATGGTAAACTGTTGAGTTCGATCAATTCTCTAAACGCAGATGATGTCTTGAAGTCAATCAAGAGTGGATTGGAAAAGTGGAATGGTTTATCAGTGTCTGAACGACAATTACCCACTGATCAAAAATTAAAGCCTTCACACCGCTGGGAAAATAGTTACCCAGATCAAGGACTCGTTCTTACCTCTGCAAATGCAGATTTATTCACCGATCCACCAGTCCAAGACATTCGAGGTGATCGTTCGAATTTGGATCATGTATGGTTCAGTAAGTCCGAAGCAAGGCAGTGGCTTCAAGATGATCCTCAAGAAGGGGATATTTATGAGCTGCCTGATCACCTGGCAAATCGACTATTTTGTTTTCACCTGGTCGATAATGTTAGAGGTCAAACCTTGCCATTTGCACCTCAAGAAATAAAGAAATCCAATCTGCAGATCGAAGTTCAAGAACGTCACCAGTCAAATGTTCGAATCACGATCAGAGGTCATTCCGAAGCTGTGGCAAAAGGGGAGTGGTTATTAGGGCAAAATGATTGGACACCCACATATCCGCTTGACCATAGTATGAAAACTGAAATCCTTGGTAAGGCAACCTTTGATCTGGCCTTGAATAGATTTACGGAATTTGAAATGCTGGCGATTGGTAAGCGTTATGGTAAAACAGAGAACAACAGTAGAAGAAACAGTCCTGATGAAAGTTACATTGGATTTTTGTTCACCTTGGCTGAAGATCAAGCATTGGAAAAAATAGCACCCGCGTTTGTTGATGTGTATAATGCAGATTGGATCATCAAACCCTTTTAAGTACCACCCAAACAAGAGTTCTGATTTTATTATAATTTTCGTTCAACATTCCCTCACTAGTTATTTATTTCAATCGATAGAGGGAAAGTTAGCTCACGACAGAATATAAAGAAAAAACCCTTCAATAAGAGGAGCTAGTCTGGTGTGTTCCTGATAGGATTCGAACCTATGGCCAACCCAAAATCAGTTGGGTTTAATATATTTTAAATCGAGTCGCACCGAAATGATATAGGGTTTATCCCCCTCATCCCAATGACCATACGTAGTGGTCACAATTGTACCATTTGGCAGTACTTCAACTCCGGGGTAGGTACTATCCCAACTATTATAATTATTTTTGATCCGGATTCGATAATCCCCAAGGCCGCCTTTGATCAAATCCTTATAATTGCCTACCCAGGCAACCCAATCTCCCTGGGTTGGACTATTCTTTGCCATATCTCGGAATGAGATGAACAGTTTTCCGTCATGGGTATATTTGCCTATATGGCGATCCCCTGTGAGTTCAATGGGTAATTCTTTTGGATCAGACCAAAATTTTCCTTCGTCATTTGAAAAAATTATGTGCGAATTCTTTGTGCGGCTGTTTTCCCTTAATAAGGCAGCCAACTGTTTCCCATCGGGAGAACGTATAATACCCGGTTCACATAAGTGAACACCTGAATTCGAATAAAATCCCTCTGGAAAAGACCAGGTTAAACCGCCATCAGTCGAAATAGTTTGGTAGAGTGTAAACACACCATTGCTTTTACCATCTTTAATAAAGAATCGACCATCATCATGGAACATGGCCAAGTAGTGGCCAGGCTGTTTCAATGCCACAACACTCCCCATAACAACAATGCCACCCCAATTACCCACTTTCTTTAGCGGCGACCAAGTAAGACCATCATCTTCAGACACAGCCAACCGAGCTGGGTACAACCCTGACCACATGATAAGACGTTTTACACCTGCTGAATTAATTACTCTATGAATTGTCGGAACTTCTTTACTGGTAGACCAATTCTCAGGTACGGGCAACCTGCGGGACCAAGTTTTTCCTCCATCCCGGCTCCTTTTGTAAACGATCTCCCCTTTACCATGACCCTTGGGATATACTGTCAGAATTGTTTTTCCATCCTCAAGCAAAACGGTACTGGGATGCCCGAGATAAACCCCTGCTTCTTTATCCACAACAACCTGAAGATCATGACGTTGGTCAAGATCAACAACTGGGATCCGAAAAAAACTCTCAGTATGACCAATGCCCCCGATACTGATTGTGGTGAAAATAAAGAAGGCCCGAATGGTTGAAATCAGAAACCTCATTATCTTAGCATGTAGTAAAAAATCCTCTCTTGCATAAAACCAACTCCTAACCTTTCAGAAGCCCTCGTGAGGTTGTTCTTTCATTCCGACCGTCACTTTCCATGTTGAGATTGGAAAAAGCTTTTGAACTGATCGGGTCAGCGTTTTAAGGCCGAGTACGGCCTTGGTCTATAATAAATTGTAATTGGTTTTTCAACCGGTCAAATACCTCCGGATTTTGATCAGATACATCAGTGGCTTCTTTAATATCTTCTTCAAGATTGAAAAGTGAGAATCGGGGTACAGACCACATATTCATAGATAAGTCGCCATTATACATTGTTTTTGCATCATGCCGTTGGAGTTTCCAATTACCCACTCGCAACCCGTAATTCCCCCGGAGGCCATTATCCTGTGATACGATATATTTCCTACCTTTGGCACCACGTTTACCCAAAAAAGCGTCCAACACATTAAAACTGTCTAAAATCCCATCATCAGGAAGGTCCATTCCCGCCAAGGCTGCCATACTTGCCGCCAGATCAATGGTGGATACCATTTCATCAGAAATACCGGGTTGAATTTTTCCTTTCCAATAAGTGATGAAAGGGGTGCGTGTGCCACCCTCACGGACGGTGTATTTCCCGCCGGCGTAAGGCCCGGCCGGTTTATGATCACCCAATGTCTCATTGGCTAAATCATCATAACCATCATCCAGAACGGGTCCATTATCCGAAACGAAAATGACCAGTGTATTATTTGTCAGGTTAAGCCGATCCAATGTTTTCATGATCTCTCCCACATTCCAATCCAGTTGAACAATGGCATCACCGCGGTAGCTCATACCGGACAGGCCTTGGAATCGTTCATGGGGCATCCGTGGGACATGAATATCATGGGAGGAGAAAAAAAGGAAAAAAGATTCATTTTTATTTTCCTCAATCCATTTATTGGCTTGTTTTTGCCATTCATCGGCTAAATCTTCATCCCTGAAGCGTGCGGAGTGACCGCCGGTATAAAAGCCGATTCTACCAATTCCGTTATGGATGGTATTGTTATGTCCGTCATTCCAATTCATGCGTAAGGTGTTTCGATGGGTGATCCCAGTCGGGTGATCTTCACTGGGTTTTTCATACCCCACCCACAGTGGATCATTTGGATTCAGGTTTTTCACGTGGTGATTCTCCACATAGACTTGGGGGACACGGTCATTGGTAGTAGGGAGGAGAAAATTATAATCAAACCCAATTTCGCGAGGCCCCGGTTTGAGTTCTCTATTCCAGTCCGGCCCTTCTGGTCCTCCCAATCCCAAATGCCATTTCCCGATAACAGCTGTTTTATAGCCCGCCTTTTTTAATAAGGACGCGATAGTTTCGGTTCCGGGCTGGATAATGGCTGGTGCATTGGGAGGTGCAATCCCCGTATTCGTTTTTCTGAATGCATAAGAGCCGGTAAGAAAAGAATACCTGGTCGGCGTGCAAGTGGAGGCAGAGCAGTATCCACTGGTAAATTTCAATCCCTCATTAGCCAGTTTATCAATGTTGGGTGTTATGACATTTTCCGGTTTGGCACCGTAGGCACCCACGTCTCCATACCCCAGGTCATCGGCCATGATAATGATAATATTGGGTTTCTCAGGACTGTTTGGGAATGTGCAGGAGCAAAAAATGAACAGCCAGCTAAATAAACTCCGATTCATTTCTGTCCGTAGAATTTTATAATCTCCGTGGCATATTCATTGAATTCCACTTTGGGCCAACGTTCACTGATGTCCGTACCAAAAAAAACCGCATCATTAGCGAAAAGATCAATATAATAAATGTGGAAGCGTGTCTCCCAAAAGTGTGTGCCCATTTCGAGAATGTATACAGTTATTGGATGAAAATCAACTTTCAGTCAGTCGATTCGGAAGGTGCAGACTTCTGGACGCTCGAAGACTAGATGTCGGTAACGGGATACCAATCGATACACAAGGTCGCGAATAGGCAGTGGTATCATCCAGAGTAGCGGGAACCACACCCTCCAGTGCCACCTCATGTAGAAAAGACATCGTATCACCGCAGCTGACCTGACATAGGAATGACCGTCCCTGAACAGGTACACCGTAGCAGCCCGCTGTTGCCACTCTGGAAGCGTTGAGATCAGGCCCTGGGCCTCCTCTGACTGGATAGGCCTGTAAGCGATGTCGGCACCGGGTACTAGTCGAGGGTCCATGAACCGGGCGAGTCTGTGGCAGAGGCCGCAGTCCCCATCGAGGAGAAGCACATCGCGGGAGGGATTCAGCATTTACTCGGCAACTCCCTCGATCGACCAACTGTGAACCGTGACGCCATCCGAGATGTGAACGAGATCGGGCTTCAGGACATCAGATATCCTGAGGTCGTACGACTCTGTCAGGGAGTTAGAGAGAACAGTCGCCTCTGCCTCGCGAAATGCCCATGGCTCGTGGTAAGTGTGTGTGATACACAGCCTTCCCTTGTGAAATGTGTATAGGCAGTAACGCTCGAACAAAAACTCTTCCAAGGAGCCCGGAGAGGCCCGCATCGTCTCGCCCATCCCGATGCAAGTGCCAACGAGCTCCTGTTTCCCACCGACTCTTTTACTACTCCAGGCGTAAGTATCGCCGTCAATGTCCACCCTGCCCTTCGCATATTTATAAGGAAGGCCGTAGGCACGCGGTGCGTATGCGCAGGTGATCCTGCTCTGCGCATCGAGCGTGAGGAACATCACACCGGCTTTACTTCCATGCTTGACGTATGTCCTGATGTTGAATTCTGGAAATGTCGAGATTCCCGGAACTGTTACGGCGAGTCGTGGTCTCACTCCAGTCATCACGAATGGGATAGTACCTACGTACGCCTTGCTTTCGTAAAGGTCCAGTTCTAGTCCCTCTAGGATGTAGGGTCTGAGCCGATCTGGATCAACCTCCCAGTGCAGGAAGCTCAGGTGCCGCCATTGTTGGACGACTGAGTGGGGCCGCTCAGGCATCTGGAACGGAAGGTGATCTGTCCTCATCTCATCCATTTGGGTAAAAAAGTACTTACAGAAATTGGGAAAGTGGTTGAGAAGCTATAAGGGTTGGATTTTTGTGCAGTGTGCGTCAAAGCCGATAATCCAAAGTCTTTACATTTACTGTTCAAGATCTATCTCCAACCCACCAAACCATCTTGAAAAAAAGTTGTATAAAAAAGCTAGAATAAAACCTGCTATGAATCCAAATGTTGCAAATATGATTGGCATACCTATGATTGCGAAAAACGCGAGTGCTGTACCCAGATTTACTGAACCTGTGGTGACTACATCATAGATAAAGCCACCAAATGAATATAATATCCCGCAAACTAAACCAACATATGCCAATAGAACTCCTTGGAGTTTTGCGAGAGAGAGCACTCTAATTTTTTTTAGTCTTGCCATAACATCTCTTCTCCCGTTTCTCTCGTATCCGATAAAGCCGATTCAGCGTTTGTACAATATTATTGAGTTTATGCCTTGTTTATGGTCCTCAGTACATCTTTCATCCCGACCACTCCCCCGTCAATTACCAGGTTGAGATTGGGAAAGTGGTTGAGAAACCATCTCACAGACCCAATGTATACAGTTAATGAAAGAAAATCAACTTTTCCAAAATTTCCCTTAGAATGTGAGTGGGGAATATACCAAAGACCTACCCCCCTGCAATTAAGGGGTATGGGGGTACAATCAGGTTGAAATTGAGGTGTGTCCCTACAAATCGTGTCCCTAAAACGGTATTATATGACCTTCTTTGACTTTATTTGACATAGCTACAACCAGATAACGGGAAAGTCAACTCTCGAGAGTATATAAAGAAAAAACCCCTCATTAAGAGGGGCTAATCTGGTGTGTGCCCGACAGGAATCGAACCTGTGACCAACGGCTTAAAAGACCGTTGACATCTATTACTGACGGCCTCTTATACCCGTAGTCCATTCATCCCAGACATTCATCATGGCCCGCATCTGATCCTCCAAGTCCGTATTGACGATTAATGTCTCAATTTCACTGCGGGTCTGACGCTTTAGTTTGATGGATAAATCATTGGCATATTCCAGTGTGAGTGCCGCAACAATCACTGTATTTTTTTTCAGCTGTACAATATCTACTTTATCATAGGTGTCCGATTCAGCATGATAATTGAGCGCATAGTTGTATTCTTCATGGTTAGCAACCAGATTAGGTACACCCACCATCATAAAATCAAAGTTATCAGTACCGACTAAAGGCACATCAATATTGATAAAAGGCCCCAGATCCTTAAACCAGTTTACAATCTGATCCGTTGCCTGGAGAACGTCCGGCCTGCCGCCGGTGAAGAATCCATTGATAGCACCACTGCCGATATCCACCGATAATGCCATCACATGGTCATCCATGGTGTTTTCGTATTGTTTAGTATAAGCCATCGACCCATAGAAACCCTGTTCTTCACCATTCCATAGAACTAAGCGAATAGTACGCTTTGGCGTGATGCCCAATTGAACAAAATGTTTCGCTATGGTCATCATCATCACAACATTGCAGCCATTATCATTAGCACCCGTACCCATCCCCCAAGAATCAAGGTGTGACCCGATCACCACTACTTCATCGGGCTTTTCTGAGCCCCTTATTTCACTGATGACATTATAACTCGTCTGATCACCCCTATTTTTGACTTTAATATCCATTTGAATAAATAATTGACTTGTATCATTGCTTCGTAATGCACGCAAACATCTTTTTCCATCTTCTCTTGCCATCACCAGCATTGGCAAAGTATTATCATAAGCACGTGAGGCATTATGCCGGTACATCAGTTTTTTTGGCCGAGATGACATATATACAACACCCGCAACGCCTGCTTTGTATGCAAGTGCCTCGATTTTGGCAGCATCACTATATTCCTTGAATAACCCATCTATGTTGACTAATTCATCTGTCTCAATAAAAATGACAGCTCCTTCAGACCTAGTACCTAACCTTGAAAAATCCTCTTTCTCACCCCGACCGCCATCTAACAGCGGATACGTTTTATACATGTTACTTCTGGTGGAAAAAGTGAGGGCTGTTACGCGGGGTGTAAAGTTTAAATCACCGGTAATTTTTGCTTTGGAAGACTGCTCTAGCCAAAAACCAGGCATTTCAAAAGCCTGCTTGGAAACAGATACACCGTACTCTTGAAATTTGCCATAGGTCCAGTCAACAGACGCTAAGTTCGCCTCAGATCCCGTAGGACGGCCACCGATAAAGTCACATAAATGGGCTAAATCTTTGGCAACCTGATCATCATTCTCAATAATCTTTGACAGTTTCTGGTAATCATAGGCCTGGCCGAACAATACCCCCATGGCCAAGACTAATTGAAATATTCGTTTCATATTTTTCTCCTTTTAAATGAATATATGTTTTCATTTGTTATTATTCAATACTCAATCAACACTCCGAAAATTTTCTTGAGCTGATTAATCATAAAGGGATGTGGGTGCTTCTTTCATCCCGACCGTCCCCTTTTCTATAAACGCATTAACCGATCACCATTAGGTAGCGGTTTCTTAGTCAACGTGTTCCCTCAGGCAACTCACTAACAAACTCGCTAAAGGGGTAAGTGTCCGGTGTCACCACGGTACCGGTGGTGAATGTAAAGGGGAAGTCTGAACCGGGGTTGAACACCATCTCCAGCAGGCTCGCCTTGTACCCCGACTCTGCCGGTACGATGCCGATGGCATAGCGCCCGTCCTCTTGCCGCGGGAGAGATACTGCTGTCCAAACCCTACCGATGACGGGCAGGCGGAAGTCTCGACCGTTCTCGTTCACCGCCTCCCACTGGGTCAATGTGTAGTCGGTATTGGTATTGTGGTTAATATTCACAAAGATGGAGTCACCCCGCACATTCCAATCAAATTTCGGCAGCTCCGCGCCGGAGATGACCGCCTTGTAAAACGCCACCAAGCTCGACATATCATAGGTTTTCAGTCCGTGACCGCTATTGGGAACATACTGGATGTACTTCTCTCCCACAAGGTCGTCCCAGTAGAACTGCCACGAGTCCGTTACAAAGAATTCGTCACTGCTTGCATTGATGAGGAACTTAGGAAGGTCCAGCTCTTTGATAAAGGAGTACGGCTCCACAATCTCGATCAGGCGGTCGTTCTCTCGGGAGCCCAACCAGTTCATGATCCCTTCGTTCACGTAGGGGTCCAACGCTGGTGACCACTCACCGTAACAGCGCCAGTGATGGTAGAGCGACGGTGTGACGTTCAACATATCGATCACGATGGGAGCAATGGCCATGACCCGGTCGTCCGAAATGGCGGTAGTCCAAGTCGCCCATCCCCGCTTTGACGCTCCTGTCACCACGAACCGGTCCACCGGTTTCCCAGCCGATGCCGATACTTCCTGTACCACATCCAAACCGCGCGCCACTGCTCTAGTCATGGGAAGTTGGGCCAGCCACTCCACATTATTGTCCCTTGCGCCCCCTTCCAAGAACTTCCGCCAGCCAAAGGCGATAAGGTCGTCCTCGTACCGGTCTCCGAAATCGTCCCCTGTGTAGGTCACCGGCTGAAACGGGATGTTGGAGATGGAAGCGATGATTGACTTGGTGGCCACGGCGGCCTCCACGTAGGCGGGATCTGCTGAGATCGGCATGTTGTCCTCGCTGCTCCCGCCATCGATGACCACGAGGGCCTCAGTCTCATCCACTTCATCCGGGATGATGACGGTAAGCCAATGCCACCACTCAACCGGGTCCACCCGATCGGCGGTAAGCCAGTTCTGGGAAATCATTCGGATGACGTGGGTCTCCCACGCCTCACCCTCTATCACTTTTTCCACACTGAAGTGGAAGTGCCCATCGTCCAGCTGCACATAGTCCTTCAGGAGATTGTCGCTCTTCTGGCACCCGGCGAAAAGTAGAAGGGATAGCAGTGTGGTAAAGGCTCGTTTTATTCTACGAGCCAAACTAATGGATGCCAAGCTCATCAGTATCAATAACGGTAGTAGCTTTTTCATTGTTTTACCGCCTCTTTATTAATCTAGATAAAAAGTTAATCAAACTCATAACTAGGTCATCTCTTAATATTGGAAATCGACTTCCACAATTAGGACATTTTGGAAGAAATGAAGCATATTCATTTAGTTTCCTTCTTTGCCAACGATGAGAACAAGAAAGAC
>DTTI01000040.1:46479-94607 GCA_012964825.1 Candidatus Neomarinimicrobiota bacterium | reverse complement strand
ACCGGGTAGGACATAACGTCCGAACCAACCCTCGAAGAAACTGTTAAGCTTCAATATAGTTTTTCTCTTAGTAAAATCGTTGGAAATAAGAAGGATGAGGCTTATTCAGTTGAGTAAGGAGCGTCCTTTGGAAGTTTTCTCTTTTTTCTTCGAGAGTTCATATTGCAGCCATGGTCAATTATTTTCCTTTAAAGTTTGGATTTCTCTTTTCTACGAAAGCGGCTGCTCCTTCTGCATGATCTTCAGTGCTGAAAACAATCCCAAAGAGGTTTGCTTCATATTCTAGACCTAACTCCTGCGTCATCTCTAAGCCCTTATTCACCGCTTCCAAGGAAAGTCGAACGGCTTCCGGTCCTCTTTTTATGATTGATTTAGAAATCTCTTCAGATTTATCCATCAGAGAACCCGGTTCAGTTACATGGTTTATCAATCCAATTTCCTTCGCCACAAGTGCTGAGATCATTTCACCGCTGGTAATCATTTCGATAGCTCTCCCCTTCCCCACAAGGCGGGGTAAACGCTGTGTACCGCCCCAACCGGGAATGATGCCGAGATTGACTTCCGGTTGACCAAACATTGCATTATTGGATGCTACCCTAATGTGGCACGCCATGGCTACTTCGCAACCGCCGCCCAAAGCGTACCCGTTCACCGCCGCAATAACAACCTTAGGAAAATTTTCTATTAAGTTTGTCAGGTCTTGCCCCCGACGAGCCGAGGCAATAGCTTTGGAAGGTGAATGTGATTTCATTTCTTTGATGTCAGCTCCGGCAATAAACGCTTTTTCACCAGTTCCAGTAAGGATTACGACCCGCACTTCGTCATCGATTTGAAATTCGCGAAATGCGTCCTTAAGCGCCACTATGGTTTCACCATTTAGTGCATTTAGCACATTAGGCCGGTTCACAGTCAAATAGCCAATACCTTCTCTCACATCTGATAATATATTTGCCATTTATCGCCTCGAAAAAAATGTATTTAAAAAAACCATGACAGTAAATATCTCCAACCTGCCCAAAAGCATACAGAATGTCAAGAGCCATTTAGCCAACGCTGGCAGGTGCGCGTAGTTGGCCACGGGACCTACTGAACCGAGGCCAGGACCAATGTTCCCGATGGAAGCAGCGGTAGCACCAAAAGCTGACTCAAGATCCAGACCCAATACAGTGAGAATCACCGAAACAGTAACAAATATAGAAACATAGAAGAGCACAAACCCTAATGTATTCCTGATAACCTCTTCTGAGATCATCTGCCGCCCAATCCTGACCGGGATGACTGCTCTGGGATGGAGGAGCCGTTTGATCTCAGAAAGACTATATTTGATCACCACCATGATGCGGCCGATCTTCATGCCACCGCTCGTAGAGCCGGCACAGCCCCCAACAAACATCAACAAAAGCAAAGAGAGTTTAGCAAAGGGTCCCCAAAGAAGATAATCTGCAGTGCTGAAACCGGTTGTGGTCAAAATGGAAACAACCTGAAAAAGAGAATCTCTGATGATTTTGTGAGACAGGTCTTCAACATTTAAGGCAATTCTTGCGGCAAGGAAGACTGTGACCAACAGAACCATGAGCCCGTAAAACTTGAATTCACCATCCCGAAAATAGCTCAACCGTTTAGGATTGGTAATGATCTTCCAGTGGAGCGCAAAATTGACACCAGCAAGGAACATGAAAAGGATGATTACATATTCCACATAGGCGCTGTTGAAATGGGAAATACTGGTATTTTTCGTCGAAAAACCGCCTGTTGCCATAGTGGTAAAAGAGTGACAAAGCGCATCGAAAAATGTCATGCCACCAAACATAAGCAGGATTACCTCTACTGCTGTAACACCCAAATAGACAAGCCATAGACTCTTGGCAGTTTCCTGAACCCTCGGTTTTAACTTGTCAGGCACAGGTCCCGGTACTTCAACCTTGAACAACTGAACACCGCCCACACCCAATAGCGGCAAAATCGCAATGCTGAAGACAATAATCCCCATTCCGCCGATCCACTGAATGAAACTTCTCCAGAAGAGTACTCCTTTCCCCAAACTCTCAATTCCGTTGGCCAGGTGTGGCATTGTGGCAGGATTGCCCAGGATAGATGCACCAGTTGTAGTAATACCAGACATGGATTCAAAAAATGCGTCCGTCAGATTTGGAATGGTACCAGTTAAAATAAAGGGCAGCGAAGAAAAAATAGCGATTGTGAACCAAGCCAGTGTTACTATGGCAAATCCGTCTTTAACAGACAGCGTCACCTTTCTCCGCGTCAAAATCCAGACGGGCAGACTGACAGCAACTGTTATCCCTGAGGACATGAGTAGACCTTCAAGATCGGGCTCTTCATAGTAAAAAGACCACGCCGCGGATAGAAGCATGGTCGCTCCCAGGATGGTCAGCAGTGCTGCTAAAACATTAAGTATCGAACGAATGTGCATTCATTCAATTAAAGAGCTTTTCCACTTTGGGAATTGCATCAGGCAGTGAAAAGACAAGAACAGTATCCTCTTCTGTAATTTCGGTGTCTCCATGAGCGATAGAGACATGACCGTGGTGATTTATTGCACCAATGACAGATGCAGTGGGAAAGCCTATTTCACCCAAAGGTTTTTGTGTTATCTTGCTTCCGGGCTCCGGGCTAAATTCAATGGCTTCCACGTCAATATCTTCAAAATTGGTGACCACCAGTTTTTCATCACTTTTTATGTATTCCAGGATCTCGTTGACTGTGCACATATTCTTACTGACAACGACATCAAGACCTATCATTTTCATGGCCGGGATATATTCGGTTGTGGAGACATGGATCATAGTTTGACGGACACCTAAGTGTTTGGCCAGCAAAGCTGATAAAAGATTCGTCTGTTCGTTCTCTGTAACCGCAATGTAGCTGTCAAGCTCTTCAAGACTCTCAAGTCTCAGAAATTCAATGTCAGTTCCGTCACCATTCAGGACCAGTGTTTTATTTAACTCAGACGCCAGCATCTGCGCCTTGTCACGATTTTTTTCCACTAGCCTCACATTTATCTCCTCCTGAAGTTCGTAAGCCACAGCACGGCCAATCTTCCCTCCGCCCAGAATCATCACATTCCTGGTCTCGCGAACCGGCTTGCCGACCATGTACAACAGGTTTTCAACCTGTTCCTTTCTCACAAGAAAATAACAAATGTCGTTTATATCAAATTCGGTCTTTCCGTGGGGCATGATTGTTTCCTGTCCACGAATAATACCCACAGCACTAAAAGCAAGCGAGCCGTTCCTGGACTGAACCGCATCCAGCGACTGCCCAATAACGGGACAACCGTTATCCAGGCGGATACCGATCAGCTGCAACCGCCCTCCCTCAAAGTCCACAACAGAGGTGGCAGATGTTTGCCTCACTAGGCGGTTTATCTCGGCTGTGGCGGCCATTTCTGGATGGATCACCTTATCTATCCCGAACCGCTCGGGACGAATGAGAGATCCTTTTTCAGAATATTCTGTATTTCTGAGTCGAGCTATGATCTTGTTAGCACCAAGCTCATGGGACAGCTGCGAGGCGATAAGATTCACTTCATCCACACGGGTAACGGCCACAACGATATCCGCTTTTTCAACGTCCGCTTCACGCAGAATATCGGGACTGGTACCATCTCCATGAACAGTTATGACATCGAGATTTTCGGATGCGCGCTGCACCCTCTCCATGGAAATCTCGATAATGGTAATATCGAAGTCTTCTTCGCTCAGCCCTTTGGAGAGCTGAAAACCGACTTCACCGGCACCGATAACAACTATTTTCACCAGTCTCCTCTATCTCAACAAGACCATTTTCATGGCGTGATAGTTCACACCCACCTTCATGGAACAGACATATGCACCTGATGGTGCAGGACTGCCGGCATCGTCCAGCCCGTCCCATCGCATTGCGTGAAAACCGGCGGGGAGTACACTTCTTTCTTCCAGGGCACGGATGCACTCACCGGTAATATCGTAGATAATGATATCTACAAGAGCCGACTCAGGAAGATCAAATTTGATGACGGTCTGGTTGTTGAATGGATTCGGAAAATTCTGATTGAGCGTAAAAGTTCTCGGTAGTGAAGGGACAAGGTAAATCTGCCCTGCTGAAACCCTCAGATTGATTTTGTTGCCGTCAGGTCGCGAAAGGATAAAATCCTTAACATTGAGGGAAACTGAACCTTCGTAATCTCCCTTGGAAGATAAGGGAATCATCAAAACAGGGTCTTCAAGATCAAGTGTCTTTCCTTCCATTGAGAAAGCCACAACTTTAAGACTCTCTGAGTCCTTTTTTGTTTTGAGAGAAAAATCCCTGTTGCTAGTGGAAAGGCTTGGTACACCGATCTCCAGTACCTCTGGATCGTAACCGACCTCGAACTGGAGTCCGGCAATGGCTTCATCACTTTTGACCGTCAGATAGATAAGACCGTTGTCGCCTTTGGTGAGAGAAACTTCGGAGAAAACCGCTTCTGCTTGCTCTCCCGCAATAATGGTGGTGGTCAAGATAGTAAGAATAAACATGTGACGGAGAATCATCAGTTTACCATCTGAAGAGGATAAGGTAAGAAGATTCTGCCGGATAGTCCAACACGGTTTATGTTTTTTTCTGTCACGCCTCACAGCGCCGAGCAATATCCTGAATCAACTGCTCCAGCCGGTCTTTATCTTTGTAGACGTCAAAATCATTCGTGTCCACAGTCATAACATTAAACTCCAATTTTGCACGATTGATCCATTTAGTGTAGGCAATGTTGAGGTTATGCAGATATTCTGCCGACACTGATTTTTCATACTCACGGCCGCGCTTTTTCAGCCGCGTCAGCAGTGAATCGGTGGATGCTTTAAGAAATATAATAAGTGTAGGTTTCCTCAAATAGGAAGTCATTTCATCAAAGAGCGCCCGGTAGTTGGCCCAGTCTCGCTCGGACATGTTTCCCATTTCGTGAAGGGATTGAGCAAATATTTCCACATCCTCATAAATTGTCCTGTCTTGCACAGCAGGAACATCTCCCTCAGACATTTCCCTATGAGTCCGAAACCGGCGAGAAAGAAAATAGATCTGCAGATGAAAACTCCACCGCTTCATATCCGAATAGAAATCGGATAGATAGGGGTTGTCATCCACAGATTCATAATACGGGCGCCACCTCATATGCTCAGAAATCATTTTGGTAAGTGTTGTTTTTCCCACTGCGATATTGCCGGCAATACCGACAAAAGGAACATCACTCAATTGGATAAGACTCCCTGCATAACACCATCGCGAATAGACCTTAAACTCACTCTTTGAGTTGTCCCGGAAAAACTCCTCTCCCCTTGCACTTTGACACGGATATAATTATCGGTGAAACCTTCTAGAATACCGTTATCCCAGGTCTCGAAAAGAACGTTACGAACTTGCCCCAAGCACGATTCATAGAACGCACTTCTCTTCTTTTTTGAAAGAATACGAAGATGCTTGCTTCGCTCAGCACGAACGTTTGGCGCGACCTTCTTTTTCATTTCAGCAGCATCTGTCCCGGGACGTTCAGAATAGCTGAAAACATGCAGGTATGAAACATCCGCATCATTCAACAGGCGGACTGTTGCCCTGAAATCATTATCAGTCTCACCGGGAAATCCAACAATCACATCTGCACCGATGCAGCTATGAGGCATGGCCTGTTTTACTTGATTGATCCGGGACAGATACATATCACTGGAATAGCGGCGTCGCATCCACTTTAGGATTTTGTCTGAACCGGACTGAAGTGGCACGTGGAAATGAGGAACAAATGAGTTTGAACCGGTCACAAAGTTGATGATATCATCTGTCAGCAAGTTCGGTTCGATAGATGAAATACGTATTCGCTCGGCACCAATCCTATCAAGGGCCACCAAAAGACCAATAAAGGTTTTTTCAGAGCCGGCACCAAAGTCGCCTATATTGACACCGGTGAGCACAATTTCCCTCACCTTTACATCAAGAAGCCGCCGAGCGCTGGCTACCGTTTGTTTAATTGTATGGCTCCGGCTCCGACCCCTAGCCATGGGAATGGTACAGTAGGAGCACGTGTAATCACAGCCGTCTTGGACCTTCAGAAATGCCCGGGTCCGCTCCGATGTTGAGCAAGACGGGAAAAAGCGATTAACCGTTTCGATATCGCAGGAATGGATCTCTCCCGATTCTCTTTTGGAGAGATCACTTAGATAAGCAGGTAGATTAAACTTTTCACCGGCACCCAAGACAAGATCCACTCCGGGAATGGCCGAAATTTCTTCAGGGCGGAGCTGAGCATAACAGCCTATGACAGCCACAAATGCGCTCGGGGATTTCCTCAGTGCCTGCCGAACCGCTTTCCTACACTTTCTATCAGCGTTTTCGGTGACGGAGCAGGTGTTTACAATATAGACATCAGCCCTCTCAGAATAATCAACACGCTTGAAGCTCTGAGATTCCATGTTTGTGACAATGGAAGCGGACTCGGCAAAGTTCAGCTTGCACCCCAGCGTGTGGAATGCAACTGTTCTTTCAGCGCCGTTCGATGAGACAAGCACCATCCTAGGCCACTTCCACTCTTCCCTGGTCACCTACCATAATCCTGTGCGCCCGGGGCCTGGTATTTGACTGACTCAATTCAACGTCGTGACCCAATAGAGAAGCTTCGATTCTTTTTTCAACGTCTTTCAGTGACGACCCGGACATAACGATTGAGTACTCCACTTCGCAACCAATAATGTCACAGTCGTCAGAAATAGAAGTGTAAGGGCCAATATAGGCATTCTCAACGTGTACATTTTTGCCAAGGATGACCGGTCCCCTCACTTTACTATTCTTTACAGTGGTCCCTTTACCAGCAACGATTCGACCAGTAACAAAAGATTTATTGTCTATCTTAGCTGAATTCTTTCCATGGAGATTATCAAGAATTAGTCTGTTTGCTTCAAGAAGATCGGACGGTTTACCCGTATCCTTCCACCATCCTGTGATTTCGGAAAAGGAAACCGATTTCCCACTGTCCAACAGATATTGATGGGCATTGGAAATTTCCAGCTCGCCCCGCGCCGACGGCTTTATCCTGTTAACTGCCTCAAAGATAGAACTGTCATAAAGATAAATACCGGTCACAGCAAAATCACTTTTGGGATTTGACGGCTTCTCTTCAATGGAAATGATTTGATCTCCGCTTATTTCAGGTACACCAAACCGCTCCGGATCGGGCACTTTGCTAAGCACCAAATGACAGTTAGAGCCAGCAGCTTCGAATTCATCAACAAATTGCCTCACGCCGCCTACAAGAATGTTATCACCGAGATAGAAAAGAAATTTATCATCGCCAATGAACGGCTCGGCAATTTTAATCACGTGGGCCAAACCGAGTGGTGCTCTCTGAGGAATATAGGTAAGTTTCACCCCCAGTTTCTTTCCAGAACCAAAAGACTTTTCAATCTCATCGTCATCGGCGTTCACGATAATGCCAATCTCTTTAATTCCTACATCAGACAAATATTCTATAGCATAGGTAAGCATGGGCCGATTTGCGATAGGGATCAGGTGCTTGTTCTTCGTATGGGTGATGGGTCTGAGCCGGGTGCCGTGGCCGCCTGCTGTAAGGAGCCCTTTCATTTCTCAACACCCTTCGTCAACGCCTGTTTGCTGAGAGTATCGGCCTTTTTGTTCTTCTCCCGGGGGACATGCTGAAGAGTCCAGTCAAATTCGGCCAACATGGCGCGAGCCGAACTATGGAGTTTTTGAAGCCGTTCATTCTTCACCTTGTATTCAAGGTTGATCTGCTTCACAATAAGTTCGCTATCACTAAATATAGAAAGTTGACTGATGTTGAGTTCATTACCCAGTTCAAGTGCTCTGATAAGGGCAGTATACTCTGCCTCGTTATTGGTAGCCGAGCCAATATTTTCTGAAAAGGAATAGAGCTCTTTATCAGGCGCTCCATCTCTAAAAAAAATGCCACCGATGCCGGCTGTAGAGTTGTGAAGTTCGGAAGCGCCGTCTATGTACACCGTTGCCGCATTATCACTTTTGTCGGAAATGAGTGCAGTGTAAAGATCACTCCAATCAGAATCAGAGGAATCGTCAATCAGGGTCGACAGCGTTTTAATGTTATCCGGAGAAAAGAGTTTGACGAGCAGCCCTTTTTGGCGAGCAGTGAGATCGCTCATTGCGGCGGTGAAGTTAGGGCGCGGCCTCTCTTTTCACAACGGGATTGTGCCCGGCTACAGCGGGGCATTCTTCCCAATAAAAACACCAGTAACATAGGGGCGACTTTTGTGGCAGAAAGGGACCATTATTTTGGATGGACTCCTTAATTTCTGACACCAAATTTCGAATCTTTGTTTTTAGATTTTTCAGCTGGCGAACGCTGCGGCTTGAACGGACTTCCTGACCGTGCTGAAGAAAATGCCAGACAAGTTCAACATTTTCCACACCGTCAAAAACTTGCTGGACACCCAATTGATACAATGCTAACTGTCGATTCCGATTTGCGTCGGCCTGGCTCATGGACCTGCTGGAAGTTTTGTAATCATGTATCTCCCATTTCCCATCACCCAAGTGATCGAGGCGGTCAATGATCCCTTTTATTTGAAAATCATCCTCAGGATCCATTTTGAAAAGAACCGTGTACTCTATCTCCTTTACTGGAGAAGAAAATGGCTTATGTTTGCGGTAATACCGGCCGAGACAGTCTGTTCCCAGTTTGAAGTAGTGGTCCACGGAAAAACGTTTCTTCACAATAACCACGTCCTTGTGCCATTTTTCGTTCCACCCCTTGGTGAAATGATTGACGACACCATCAAACAGAAGAAGACGACCCTTCACCATCTCGCTGTAGAGAAATTCCAAACTTTCATGCACCCTTCTTCCCAAAAAGGATTCTATACTTTCATACGGTTTACTGATGTTGTCAACATAACTGAACTTGTACTTTGCTGGGCACTGCTCATACAAGGAAAGACTGGAGTGTGAGAAAGGTCGGTTCAACTGTTAAAGTTTGGGACGGAGGTAATTACTGTCGAAACGTTTACCGCCAACGGGTGCCGTACGGTGAGACGTATGGGTCCATAAGTTCGTATTCGCCAAAACCGTTATAGTCTACAAAAGTAAACGAGCGACTGATCTTAAAATAGGTCCACCTTTGGTAATGGCGGCCGTCGCGGCCATACATATTCACTTCAATGTCATCAGGCGGTCCAAATAGAATGAAAATCATGCCCATAGCTGTTTTCCACCCTTCCTGCCACGTACCGAATTTTTCGTTGGAGTACTGAATGCGGCGGTAGAATTCATCCATCAGTTCATTTTTTGGTGTATCTGGCGTGGGGTCACGCTTTACCCAAAAAGCTCTGAAGTTCTCTTCCTTCTTATCCTCTTTGCTATTATTCAATTTTTTCATCTCATCTGAGTAGGCTATAAACCTCAACTGCTCGATAGCATTATCAAGATTGTTGACAAAAGCTGTCATGCCGAGCCAGAGATTCTGAATAACAATTTCAGACATCACTTCATCATCCTTGCCTGTCTCTTTATCTAAGCTCAACTCCAGTTTGAAACGGGAAGCAACGGTAGCCTCAAATTCTTGTTCAAGGATATCTTTTATGAACAAGCCTTTGTCAGTTACATCAATTGTATCTTCCTCTAAAACCTCATCTTCAACAGAAAGTAAACTGACAAAAAGTGATTCTGTCCCTTTTGGCAAACGCGCCTCGTAATAAACATGGACTATTGAATCGCTCTCAAATGTTCTTGGCGGAATCACAGGCAGTCCCATCGGATGATCTTCCGCTTTGTTGTTTGGATCAAGCTGAAGCAAATCACTGATGGCACTTTCTTCTCCCATCCTGGTGACATCGACCTTCACTTTCCTTCGGCCCGTCTTGTGTGTGTCTTTGTCTGTTACTTCCACAACGCAAGTATATTTAGCCGGAGCAATCTTAAATGACTGAGCACTCAGGTCACCTTCCCGGGGAGATACAGTTGCGCTGAAATCAGACGTTGTTGATACAAACTCTTTGATTTGCCTCTCTATCTGATCATCGTCTTTGTCCAGTAAAGTAACGGTGATTTCGTATTTTGCTTCGAATAAATCCCCTTTCTTGACGAACTGAATGGCATCGTAAGGTACACGGACATAGACGTCCAAACGGGCGGAATCGACAGTCTCAGTGGGGTAACCCGGGGCACTTACAGAAAAATAAGGGGCTCCTAGCTCTTTGAGACCCTTCCCCCGGCCTCGCTGCGCGGAGAGGTTAGTGACGATGAAAAATATCAAGATAGTAAAAAAGAAGAAGCGTTTCATTGCAGATACCTTAACCATTTGAACCGACACAACCCCTCAGCGGTTCCCAACCAAACTTGATCTCCCTCCACTCGAACAGCGGTAATCTGCTGAGACGGAAGGCCGTCTCTTAGGCCGAATTGACGCACGAAGCCAGTCCTGAAATTCACCATGACAGCCCCGTTAGTTGTTGCGAGCCAAGCCACCGTGGTGCTATCGTCAACGTTAGCCACATCCATGTCCAGTGTGCGGTATCCCACCAGTTTTGATTCAGCGGTGTATCGATCCCATTTTCCTTCAGTCTTGTTATATATCAATAGACCAAACTCGTCAGCAAAATAAACCATACTGTCAGAAGATACAACAGCCGTTACCGGTGACATGAGTGTGGCTTCGCCTGGCTGGATTCCCGTTAATTCTTCACCAAAACTGCCGTACTGGTAAAAGAAATCAGCGTCAGCAAACCATCTCCAAAGATGCCGCCGGGAACTGACCCACAAATTGGACCCATCCCATTCAAGGGCATCCGACGGCCATCGCCCTATATCGTGAGTGACGGGCCAAGGATCAAGAATGCCTTTTTCAACCGAAACTCTTACCACGCCCATCCGAGTTCCAACATAAATATATTCACCGTCCGTCTTAAGGTGACTAATCGTTTCATCGATGAGAGTTTTCACCTTTGAAAAGACGGTCCAAGTATCTTTTTGAGGATCATAGATCTGAATACCATCAGGCGTCCCGAACCACCACTGTTTTCCAACTTTTTCAATGGCCGTCACGGCATCAAGGCCGAAGCTGATTTCTACACCGCGGCGAAAAAGTTCACTGGTGCTCCGGTCAGTATCCAAGAGTGTGATGCCGCTTGGGACGTCCGGTGCACTGACACCAGCTACCCAAAGACTGGTTCCCCAAAACTCCAAAACCGTGGCATTTGTCTGTGCCAGTCCCACAGGCTTTGGCTCCAGTATCATCAACTGTTGGTCACCTCGAAAGACAGGTCCGCCACGAGTCCCTACCCACATATCCCCAAATCTGTCAGTGTGAACGGTGGTGATGGGCGCTTTTTCATTGAGAGACGGACCGTTGAGCCAGCCGAGCTCGAGATTCCATCCTCCCATTGCGGTGAAACCGTCAACTATATCTCTGACAGCTGCCGTACCAATCATCAATGAACTTCCCCATGTGATCTGATCTTTTGGAGGTGGCTCCGAATAGGACATAATGAGAAATCCTGAAAGGTGGTCAGCTTTTAGAATTTGAGACGGCGTGACACAGAATAGTTCCTCAGCCGTTGAGCCGATCCTGATAATCACTTCCCGATCTCTCAAACCGAGCTCATCTCTTGAAACCTTACTCCACCTCCCGCCGCCGTCCATGGAGTAGTCCAGACCTTGCGGTGTAGATGCCCACAGCATATGTGTGTGAAAATCGTAGTAGATAGCCGTGACGGTGAAGTCAGATAGACCCTGAGAAGTTGTGATGGGAAAGTCCCAGTACCTGCCGAAAGTTTGGTACCTTAAGATTCCTCCGGGAGATGCGAAGTAAACATGCTCCGGTCCGTCGGAAATTGAAGCTATGTCCTGGCTAAAACGGTAGGTGACCCAGTCCCAGGGGTCATAAATGATATCTGCCTGGGCCTGAAGAAAAGAAAAAAAGAGAGGCCACAGCCCTAAAAAACAGAAACCTTTCATGGACCTGTTGTCAGGCCTTGTGGCTGGCGATAATTTCGTGCAGCTTCTCCAGAGAGATGGGTACAACACCAACCTCCTCGCAAACTCTACCTGCTGCAAAGTTGGCAATTTCTGCCGCTTCTTTTGGTGTGGTGCCGCTGAGGTGAGCCAGTGTAAATGTGGAGATTACGGTATCACCGGCGCCCGAAACGTCGTGGACTGCACGAGCCCTTGTCGGGATGAGGTGGTGCCCTCCATCATCAAATAGAGACATCCCTTCCGCTCCTAGCGTAATTAAGAGCATCTCGCACGCCAGCCGATCGCGGAGAGTTACACCAACCTCACTCACATTGTCAGCATTCAGTTCGATACCGGCAGCGTGAGCTACTTCTGATGCGTTCGGTTTCATGAGCTTAACGCCTTCAAAACCAAAGAAATTTCTCGCTTTGGGATCCACGTAAACCGGCACCTCCGATTCCTTACACAGTTGCATAATATCAATAATGATCTGCCCGTCCACGAGCCCCTTGTCATAATCCTCAAGAATAACCCCATCAAAAGAAGAAACTTCCCGTTCAATACTGTCCCGGAGTTTGCCACGCAATTCATTTGTGATAGCAGTATCGTCCTCCCAATCTGTGCGGACCACCTGCTGATTGTGAGCAATGATGCGCGTCTTTACCGTGGTGGGCCGGGACGGATCGGTAAAGATCATGGAGATATCAGCGCCTGACTCTCTCAGAAGTGATTTGAGCTGTGTCCCTTCCTTGTCGTCACCGACCACAGCTAGAAGAGCAGCTGAGGCGCCCAGCGCACGAAGGTTGGCCACGACGTTTCCAGCACCGCCAGGAGTGGAGCTGGAAGATCTGACGTTTACTACCGGCACAGGGGCTTCAGGTGATATGCGCTCAGCTTCGCCCCAGATATAGTTATCCAGCATCACATCGC
Organism: Candidatus Neomarinimicrobiota bacterium; assembly: GCA_012964825.1. Classification (NCBI taxonomy): domain Bacteria; kingdom Pseudomonadati; phylum Fidelibacterota; species Fidelibacterota bacterium. The sequence goes on along the minus strand of DTTI01000040.1, from coordinate 81,719 downwards.
CAATGACGAGAATGTTGAGTTCATTAAAGCGGCTTTCCAGTTCTTTGAATTTCACGGCTGAGATCACGATTCCAGTAGGCTACTCCCAGTCATTTCATTCGGTATCGGCAAACGAACCGCATCGAGAATTGTGGGGGCCACATCTGATAGACTGCCTTTTGTACGAAGGTGCATATCACTTGCTCCATTTACAAGAACAAACGGAACTGGGTTCAGTGTATGGGCGGTGTGTTCCCGCTCTGTTTCTTCATCCACCATTACCTCGCAATTTCCGTGATCGGCTGTAACAAAAGCTACCATTCTCTTTCGAGTCACCATTTCCAACACATTTCCCAAAACCTCATCCGCCACCTCAGCGGCACGGATGGTGGCATTGAGATCACCGGTGTGCCCTACCATATCTGTATTGGCAAGATTCATGACTATGGCATCACAGCTCTCATCATCTATGGCCTTCACCACAGCTTGCCGAATACCGTAGGCACTCATCTCCGGCTGGAGGTCGTAAGTAGCTACTTGTGGTGATGGGATGAGCACTCTCTCTTCCGCATCGTAAGGGTTTTCATCTCCACCATTGAGGAAGTAAGTGACGTGGGCATACTTCTCAGTCTCTGCCACTCTCAACTGTCTGAAATCTGCCTGCGCCAAAACTTCACCAAATTTCATCTCAATGCTTTGCGACCCAAAAACCACGGGGAAGTCGAAATTATCTTTGTAAACAGTCATGGACGTGAGTCGGATAGGGCTTTGAAGTGTGGAGAATTGTGAAAAATCACCACTTCCGAGAGCGGGGCATATCTGCCGCATCCTATCGGCCCGGAAGTTAAAACAGAGGACTGCGTCATCCGGTGCAATGTTATGAAACTCACCGTCATCATCTGAAACCGCGATGGGCTCAATGAACTCATCGGTCACACCGGCTGAGTACGATTTTTCAATGGCCTCGACCGCTGAGTCGGCCTTCTCCTCCTCACCTGACACAAACATGCGGTATGCCCGCTCGGTCCGATCCCAACGGCGGTCCCTGTCCATGGCGTAATACCTTCCAACCACAGTAGCAATTTGTCCAATGCCTATTTCAGACAGAGCCAACTCAGTTTGCCTGACATAATCGACGCCACCGTAGGGCGATGTATCTCTGCCGTCGGTAATGGCATGAAGAAAAACTTTTTCCACCCCGGCAGCCTTTGCACATTTCACCAGCGGCGGAATGTGACTGAAATGACTGTGAACTCCCCCATCAGAAACAAGGCCAAGCAAATGAAGTGCCGATCCCTTATCTTTCACATAGGTAAGAATATTCTTGATCTCACCCTTATCCTTGAACGTACCATCAGCGATGGAGTCATTGATCCTCACCAGATCGTTTTTCAGGATGCGTCCAGCACCAATGGTCATATGCCCCACTTCCGAGTTGCCAATGACTCCGGCGGGCAATCCCACTGCTTCCTGCGAAGCGTCTAGCGTTGACCAAGGACTCTCCTTGAACAACCGGTTAAATGTAGGAGTACGGGCCAGTCGGAAGGCGTTGTTCTCTCTGGTGTCCCGGAGTCCCAACCCGTCCAAAATGATGAGAATAAACCTGTCCGGACGGTCAGGCACGAGGTACGGCCTCCGTCAATTTTTCCAGGTGAGCCTCCACAGAGTCAGCAAGTCCTTTCAAATCATAGCCCCCTTCGAGGAGTGAGAGCAGTCTATCATCGCACAGTTCAGAGGCAAGTGCGGACATCACCCCTGTCATCTCTGTAAAGCATTCTGTGGAAACATTCATATTGGCAAGTGGATCTCGGATGTGCGCATCAAATCCTGCAGATAATATTATGAAGTCGGGTTTGAACGCCACAACAATATCAGGTAAAACGTTGTTAAATATATCCCGATAGACCTCATCCCCGCTGCCAGCGCTGAGCGGGAAATTTGTGGTGGTACCAAGCCCATCACCTTTTCCCGTCTCATCACTTGTTCCGGTCCCCGGATAGAAAGGATGCTGATGGAGGCTGATATAATGGACTGTTGGGTCAGATTCAAAAATGTGTTGCGTGCCGTTGCCGTGGTGGACATCCCAGTCAAGGATCAAGACACGCTCGGCACCCTGGGTTTTCTGTATCATTTTCGCGGCCACAGCAGCATTGTTGAATAGGCAAAACCCCATAGCGGTGTCCACTTCTGCATGGTGTCCAGGAGGACGTATAGAACAGAAAGCATTTGAGATTTCTCCACTGAATATCATCTCCACAGCACGGACCACTCCACCAGCAGCCTGAAGAGCCACTGAATAAGACGAGTGAGAGACGACAGTATCTCCACCATCAAGGACTGTTACATTATTCTCGCATTTTGACTTTATGCTGTCAATATAGCCTCTGGAATGGACAAGTTCCAGTTCCTCTCGATGGGCCTGTCTTGGTTCGATGAATATTAGATGTTCCGTAATTTTAGATTTCTCTAAACGTGCTGTAATAGACTTCAATCTTTCAGGTGACTCTGGATGCAACGAGCCAGTTTCGTGATCCAGGAAAACCGGACTAGTGATAAAGCCGGTAGGTGTCAACGTCTTGAGGAACGCTGTCCCGGCTTTTTGAAAGACCTTACCTTTGCAAGGTGCCCATTATCAAGTGATAGCAACACGCTCACCGCATCACTGATATCCTTCGCGCGACTGTTGGAAAGGATCACTGTTACGCCTCTGGCACGTGCTGTATGATTGAGCTTTTTATTGAACTCTCTCAACGTGCTGTAATCAAAGTTGACACCGTAGTCATCGATGATCAGCACTTTTGGATCAGATTCAATGGCAGTCACCAAGTGTAGCCTTTGCAATTGTCCCCCCGAAAGTGAAGAAATAGACGTCTCCCATTCGTTGGCGCTATTGTTGCTGGAGTAATACTGTTTCTTCACCTGCTTGGAGCGATCCTGAAAGCGAGAGGTGAGAAACTGATTCACGGTGCCCGCCGAATAAACATCAGTGACATCGACAAATAAAATTTCTTCAGGTACTTTGATTTTCCTACGCCAGTTTTTTTTGTAAGGTTGGCTCTCGTAAAGCAGTTCACCATCAGCAGGATCGAGCCTTCCTCCGAGCATATTGAGAAAGATCGATTTACCTGATCCCATCGGTCCTGTTATTCCGTAAACTGTACCGCGGTGAAACTTGAAGTTCCCAATTTTCAAAGCAGTTTTGTCACCATAACTAATACTGATATTTTTTAGTTCGAAAATCGGTATCTGAATTCTATTCATGTCACGCTCCTTTCATTAAAACACGCGATTACTTTCACGCTCGGAAAAAAGATAATCTGTTCCCAGTAGGAGGTTAATGCTGAGATTCGAGGAATCTCTCGGCATCGATGGCGGCCATGCATCCGGTACCTGCGGCGGTCACCGCTTGACGATAAACATGATCCTGAACATCGCCCGCTGCAAAAACACCATCGGTGGAGGTATGTGAAGAACCGTTCTTGGTTACTAAATAACCATTATCATCGGTCTGCAACTGATCTGAAAAAAGAGAAGTGTTAGGAGTGTGACCGATGGCAAGGAAAACGCCTTCACAGGAAAAATTTCTCGCCTCCCCGGTTACGGTGTCTTTCAATGTTACACCGCTTACTCCGTCATCTTCACTCCCGTGAATCTCTTCAAGAACGGTATTCCAAACAAATTCGATCTTCGGATTTTCCGTGGCACGGTCCCGCATAATCTTGGATGCTCTCAACTCATCACGTCTGTGGACAACGGACACTTTGCTGGCAAATTTTGTGAGGAAAAGTGCCTCTTCCATGGCGGAGTCACCGCCACCCACAACAACAACATGTTTTTCCTGAAAGAAAAAACCATCACAAGTTGCACAAGCTGATACGCCGTGCCCCATGAGCTTCGATTCAGAATCGATGCCAAGGAGCCGGGCGGATGCACCGGTAGAAATTATAACCGATTCACTTTCAAAAAGATCATCTCCTACCCATACTTTAAACGGCGTGCCGGATAAATCGACTTTTTTCACTTCCTTGAAATAGCAAGAAGCGCCGAATCGACAGGCCTGGTTTCGGAACATATCCATCAGTTCCGGCCCCATCACACCATCGGGAAAACCGGGATAGTTTTCCACATCTGTTGTAATCGTCAACTGTCCGCCGGGCTGACTACCTTCAAAAACGATCGGTTTCAGATTTGCCCGAGCACAGTAAATGGCAGCCGTCAAACCAGCTGGACCAGAACCAATGATGATAACCTTATGAGTCACTAATTCGCCAGAACTTTATCCAGCACTTCAGTGATATTTTTCTTAGGCACAGCACCTACAATTTGATCTGACACTGCGCCATCCTTGAAAATCAGAAGGCTGGGAATACTCCTTATGCCGAACTGAGGCGGAACAACCGGATTGAGATCAACATTCATCTTGCCAACCTTTATACGGCCAGCGTATTCATTAGCGATTTCTTCAACAATAGGCCCGATCATTCTGCAAGGTCCGCACCATTCGGCCCAAAAATCAACCAGTACAGGAGTATCCGATGCCAGCACATCAGAATCAAACCCATCATCAGTAAACTCAACAACATTTAGAGCCATTATGCCCTCCAATAACTAAGTTAATCAGATTTTCAATAGTCAAATTTACCTTTGACCTCTTAATCGGCAAAACGAGGATGTGGGATTTTTCAGTTAAAAGATAGAAAAAAACGAAACTTCAGGCCGTAACGCGGATAAACCTGCGCTTTCCCACCTTGAGTACTACAGACGAAGAAACGTTAACATTCGTGGTAATATCTGAAACTTTTTCCCCGTCAATTGTCACAGCGCCCTGTTCAATAAGGCGCCGTGCTTCCCGTTTGGAAGAGACCAACCCGGAGTCACACATCATTGACAAGATCAAAACCTCCACGGCTCCAGCGGTCCATTCATCCATTTCATCCGGCACGTCCGATTCAATAAAAATCCTATCAAACTCCGCCTCAGCTTCCAACGCCGATTCTTCACCGTGGTAAAGTGAAACAATTTCACGTGAAAGCTGCCGCTTGAGATCACGGGGATTCGTCTTTCCGTCAGACAGCTTATTCTGAACATCTTTGAGCATTACTGAATCGACATCTGTGGCAAACTCAAAGTAACGGAGAATCAGATCGTCTGAGATGGACATTGTTCGGCCGTATATCTCCGATGGAGAATCTGTTATACCGATGTAATTATCATAAGACTTTGACATTTTCTGGATACCGTCAGTCCCTTCAAGAAGTGGTGTTGTTATAACGACTTGCGGCACTTGACCGTGATCTTTCTGCAAATCACGTCCCACCAGAAGATTGAATTTCTGATCCGTACCTCCCAGCTCAACATCGGCCTTTAGTTCCACGGAATCCATAGCTTGCGCCAAAGGATAAAGAAACTCATGGATGAAGATAGGTGTCTCGCTCTGGTATCTCTTTTCAAAATCGTCCCGCTCCAGCATCCGTGCCACTGTATAATGACTGGCCAAATTAATGACATTGTGGAAGTTCATGATACCAAGCCAGTCGCCGTTGCGAACAATTTTTAGTGTCTTTAAATCGAGGATAAGCTCAGCCTGTTGGACGTAAGTTTCCGAAAATTCATTCACCTGTTCAATCGTCAACTGTGGACGCGTTTTGTTCTGCTCGGAAGGGTCGCCGATGAGAGCTGTGAAATCGCCAACAACCAATACGGACTGGTGCCCAAGATCCTGAAAATGGCGAAGCTTACGCAATACCACCGCATGCCCGATATGAAGGTCCGGACGACTAGGATCACACCCCAACTTGATGACAAGAGGTTCACTGGATTTCTCCGCAATCTCAAGTTTTTTCACCAATTCATCTTCAGAAATGATCTCTTCTACTCCCCGGCGGATGAGATCCATTTGTTCGTTGACTGGCGGAAATTTTGACATCAGCTTCTCTTTCTATCTTTCAGTTCACGATCTAGATCTCTGGCACGGTCGCGTTCGGCGATGACTCTTTTCTTTTGATAAGTCTTTTTGCTTTTAGCAAGCCCAATCTCAGCTTTAGCCCATCCATTCTTAAAATATATCCTCAGCGGAATGATTGTCATACCTTTTACGTTTACCTTCCGAATCAGCTTCCTGATCTCCTGCTTATGCAAGAGTAGACGCCGGTCCCTGTATGGCTCATGACCTAAATAACCAGTGTGAGAGTATTGACCGATATGCATCCCCACAAGAAAAACTTCGTTATCTCGAATGAGGGCATAAGTGTCTCGCAGGTTAATCTTACCTTCTCTGAGACTTTTGACCTCTGAACCCAAAAGCTCCATTCCGGCTTCAAACTTCTCAAAGATTTCGTAGTCATGAAAAGCCTTTCTGTTTTTGGTGACGGCTGTGAATTCATCTGGCATACTGTGTGGCAAACTAATTTAGATTTCTTGCCCAGCAGAGTACAAGGTTTATCCTTGAACGGTGAGGAGCAACAACCTAATTTCGTGGCGCTTTTTGAAGCCCGGATGGCGGAACTGGTAGACGCGCATGGTTCAGGACCATGTTCTCGCAAGGGAGTGCAGGTTCAATTCCTGTTCCGGGCACTATTTCCCCCAGAAAAATCAATAATAACATAATTTAATCCCTTACGAGGTTTAGTGGTTTACCGTCCACGTCTCCTGGAATTTCCAGATTCAGTAATCTGCCAATGGTTGGAGCAAAATCAACAGTTCTGACTTTTTCTTCTACCAGGGCTGGTTTCAGATTGCAACCTGCAAATACCATAGGGACATGTCTATCCCACTCGTAGGGGGAGCCATGGCTAGCGCCAGAGGAAGTTTTCGAGATCCAGTGAGGTTTTGGTATTACATGAAGGTCCCCACTCTTATCCGGATGAAAACTATTTTTATAGAGCCGCTCCAAATCAGTCAAATTATCTCCCGATTCCAGCTTTGAACGAATAATAACACCGTCCACCATATCCAGTTTCTCTATATAGGGAATGACAACGGAATCAATATCCTTGCGTGACAACCCTTTCGCTCTCATTAGATGATGACTATAGAAGATGGCTCCAGCTGAAAAAGCTTCTATGTAACTACCCTCTCCAAACTCCCGGGATAATTCATGATTCAACTCTAGTAATTCTTTTTTCCAGTTATTTCCATAGCGCCCTCCTCCAAGACCAAGTTCCTTTGCGTATTCAGGAAGATACCCTGAACCGTGATCTGAAGTAAGGGCCACGAGAACATGTTCCATTCCAATATTTCTATCTAAAAAATTAAAAAACTCCTCCAGGTAGGCGTCCAACATCATAAACATTTCCATGACCTCCTGACTATGAGGACCAAAGCTATGCCCTACGGCATCACTCATGGAGAGACCTATGTTCAGCAAATCTGTTGAACTATCTTCACCTAAGGATTCTTTATCAATAATAACTTTTGCTAAATCAAGTAATACTTCGTCTAAAAATGGGAAATTCCATAAATCTTCGTAAATGGGCTCTCTTCCTTTATCAGGCTTCTGTAAAGTGTGTGGAAAAGTTCTTCCATTAAATTTCTTTGACATTTCCTCTCCAGGGTAATTGTCTTTACGGCAACGCATGTCATACTGTGACAAGTCGTTAATTGAACGTTTCCATTCAGTACCAAAATATTTGTCAAGAGGCTTGGACCGGTTGAATTTTTTCAACCATCTGGGATAGCGCTTCATGTAGTAATCGGTAGTTATGTATTGCCCCGTTCTATTATCCAACCAGAAAACACCGGTTGGCTTTTTACCTCCCATAAAAACAGCGGACCTGTCTTTAGAAGAAATTGAATAAACTTTTGAGTTGGGAGTTTTATGTTTGATCCAGTCGCCCAGAGCGGTAGCATTAATATTCCTATAACTAATATTCTGATAATCCGTACCCAAACCCGTGGCTTCATTGTCTTGAACACAATAATTATAGGATCCAGTTTGCCGATCATACCAATCATTGGATAAAATACCAACAGGGCCAGGGTACCGGCCAGATCCTATTGAAAAATGACCAGGTCCTGTGACAGAGACAGCATGATCGTGGAAAGCTTCAGAGAAATAAACCCCTTCCTCCAACAAGTATTTTAAACCCCCAGTAAATAAATCACCAAAACGATCAAAAAAATCCTCTCTCATTTGATCAACCGAAATAACAACAACGAGCTTCGGTTGGGTGTTGGGTGCGGTATTCAGAAACGTGCCAAAGAAAAAAAATGACAGTCCCTTTACTATTATCTGTGACTTGTTTACCATTTAAAGAGTTGAATCTATAGCTTACTACCCTCAACTGCGAATGAGAAAAGAGTGAGCAAGACTCTTTCCTCTTTCCGTCTTGAAACGGTGACTGTATATTTATATTCTCAGGGTTACTTCTATACTTATGACAGACCACGCTAACGAACTTTCTTACGCCTCGTACTTGGAACTGGGCCGGCTTCTTACCAGTCAAAACCCAGTCACCGCCGATTCTGAATCGCCGGCGCACGATGAAATGCTCTTCATTATTGTCCATCAGGTTTATGAACTTTGGTTTAAAGAGATCATCAATGAACTTGACTCCGTCCGCTCCCTTTTTATGGAAGACTACATTGATGAGTCTCATATAGGAAAAGCCACTGCCAGGCTGGAGCGTATTACAAAAATTCAGAGCATACTCATTGAACAGGTGGGCGTCCTCGAAACAATGACACCTCTCGACTTCCTTGATTTTAGGGATAAGCTTCACCCTTCCTCCGGGTTCCAGAGTGTGCAGTTCAGACTCATTGAAAATAAGTTGGGACTGGAACAGAGTCAGCGACTCGCTTTCACCAAAGATGGTTACTACAGTGGGGCCTCTGAGAAAGACAGTGGCGCCATCAGGGAATCTGAAGAGGAAGATTCACTCTTCCAGCTTTTGGATCAGTGGTTGGCCCGGACACCCTTCCTCAAGTTCGAAGGGTTTGATTTTTGGAAAGAGTATCGATTAGCAGTAAAAAAGATGCTGGGTAACGAACTTGAAAAGATAAAGAATAATACTACACTCACGGATGAGATGCAAAATGAAGAGATCGTGAATCTCAAAACAACGAACAAACACTTTGAGGCAATTTTCAGTAAAGAAAAACACACAGAGTTGATGGAAGCAGGCCAGTTGAGACTGTCACACAAAGCACTTCATGGTAGCCTTATGATCTTTTTGCACCGAGATGAGCCCATCTTTCACCTTCCTTTTAGGCTGCTGACCGCTCTCATCGATATAGATGAACTGCTCACTTCATGGCGTTACCGCCATATACTTATGGTACAGCGGATGATTGGCCGAAAGATTGGTACCGGAGGCTCTTCGGGGTACCGCTATCTTAGAGAAGCAGCTGAAAAATACAAGGTCTTCGGCGACTTGGCAAACCTCTCATCCTTTCTCATTCCAAGATCCGAGCTGCCTGAGCTTCCGGAAGAATTCAAGCGTCATCTAGGATTTTTCTATACGGCCGAATCAAAAAAATAAACGGGGCTACTTATGAACACTGATCTGTCAGAACGGAAAGCAATTGTATGCGGAAGTACTCAGGGAATGGGCCGTGCTGCAGCTGAGGAATTGGCCATTCTCGGTGCCACTGTAACCCTTGTGGCTCGAAACGAAGATTCTCTGAAAACAGTACGTGATGCATTAAGAGGCGGTGATCATCAGGCTGTCTGTGTAGATTTTGGTGAAACGGATATTTTGGAGAAGCGAGTCAACTCCCATGTTGAACGAGACGGACCGTTTCACATTTTAGTGAACAATACAGGTGGTCCCCCACCGGGCGAGATCGCCGACGCCGAAAGCGAAGAATTTCTGGATGCTTTTTCTAAGCATCTGCTTTGTAACCAAATAATGACCAAGGCAGTGCTTCCTGGTATGAAGGCTGAAGGATACGGCAGGATCATAAATATCATTTCCACTTCTGTAAAACAGCCTATAGTAAATCTGGGCGTTTCCAACACCACTCGTGGCGCCGTGGCCAGCTGGGCAAAAACACTCTCAAGAGAGGTGGCGTCATTTGGGATTACCGTAAATAATATTCTCCCCGGCACAACAAATACGGCGAGGCTACACTCACTCTTCGCCGAGTTGGCATCGAAACGGGGTGTGAAATCAAAAGATATCGAAGAAGAGTGGCTGAGCGAAATTCCCGCAGGTCGGATTGCTGAACCGAAAGAAATTGCCTTTGTCATCGCATTCCTCGCTTCACCGGCTGCATCATACATCAACGGAATCAACCTTCCTGTTGATGGAGGGCGGTTAATGTGCCTTTAGAGACCAAACTGTTGCCGCCTAAGCGAATTCAATTTGAACGTATGCTCACTCTTGATGGCGAGTGGATCCGTTCGCAGGTTCTACGTTTTTTCAGTGAAGACGCCCCCCATGGCGACCTCACCACCGAATCTTTCGTCCCGCCGGAAGATGTTGCCTCCGCTGACATTATAGCTGGAGAAACATCCGTTTTTGCCGGCACTGAAGTGTTGAGGCACTGTTTCTTTGATCTGAAGGAAGTTAATCTTTTGGTAGAGGATGGAGATTCCGTTGAGGTGGGAACGATTCTTGCTACCCTCCACGGTTCGGCCCGGGATATTTTAACCCGGGAGCGGGTGGTTCTTAACCTCCTTCAGCGATTGTGTGGGATTGCTACCAATGTGAAACGGTATATTGACATCCCGGTGCCCGAGGGATTTATAATTCTTGATACACGGAAAACGACACCTGGACTGAGAAAGCTGGAAAAATATGCCGTGGCCGTAGGTGGAGCCTACAACCACCGTATGGACCTCTCTTCCGCAATCCTTATCAAAGACAATCACATTGTCGCTGCTGGAGGGCTGAAAAATGCCGAGGCATTTGCCCGAAGCACCCATCCCGATGTACCAGTAGAACTGGAAATCGATTCTATAGATCAGATAAAGGACGCGCAGGAGATTGAACTTGATGGGTTTCTCCTTGATAACATGAATCCAAAAGAAGTTGAATCATGTGTCAATCTCATTAGATCTTTACCCAGCGGAGAATCCATTTTTATTGAAGCATCCGGCGGAATTAATCTCGAAACTTTTCCGGAATTTGTCTGGACAGGAATCGATGCTGTATCTATAGGTGCTCTCACCACCTCTGCACGGAATATAGACCTGAGACTAGACTTAAAGTGATCTCTTAGATGAACAAAATAAAGAATTATATTAACGGTAAATTAACTGAACCAGCTTCCAAGGAATATTTCGACTCTTTCGAGCCTGGAACAGGGAAAGCTTACGCTGAGGTTCCCGATTCTGAAAATGAGGATCTTGAAGCGGCCATAGAAGCAGCACAGGGCGCTTTCAAGGAATGGGCTAGAACACCAGCTTCTGAAAGAGCTAGACTTCTCAATGCTATTGCAGATGAGATTGACAACCAAATAGAAACAATGGCCAAAGCTGAATCTGTGGATAATGGAAAGCCTATCTCACTGGCCAGAGCCGTTGATATTCCGAGAGCTTCTTTCAATTTCCGTTTTTTCGCTTCTGCCATTACCAGCTTTTCCAGCGAATCCCACGCTATGGAGGATTCGGCCATCAACTACACACTCTGTCAACCTATCGGGATCGTAGGCTGTATCTCACCATGGAATCTCCCCCTCTACCTTTTCACATGGAAGATTGCTCCTGCCCTGGCTGTGGGCAATTGTGTCATCGGCAAACCATCAGAGATCACACCTATGTCGGCTTACCTTTTGTCTGAGATTTGTATGGATGTGGGACTCCCAGCAGGTGTCCTGAATATCGTTCATGGTTACGGGAATAAAGTCGGTGCGGCCATGTCTGTTCACCCCGAAATTCCCGTTATCTCTTTCACGGGTGGTACATCCACCGGCAGACGTATCGCTGAGGCGGCGGCGCCTCATTTCAAGAAACTTTCGCTCGAAATGGGCGGAAAAAATCCAAATATCATCTTCGCTGATTGTGATTATGAAACGTCTTTGTCAACTGCTGTTCAGTCATCATTCGCCAATCAGGGACAGATATGCCTTTGTGGATCACGAATCATCATAGAAAGTTCAATCTATGACCGATTCTGTGATGATCTTGTTGACAAAACCAAATCACTTGTACAGGGCGATCCCCTTGAGGAATCCACTCAGCAAGGCGCTGTGGTATCTGAAGAACATATGGCAAAGATCATGAAGCATATTGAAATGGCTAAGGATGACGGAGGTACAGTACTCACAGGCGGCGAAAGAAATATTGTGAACGGCCGCTGCAAGGAAGGCTGGTTCATCAAACCCACTGTTATAGAGGGGCTCGGAACTAATTGTAAGATAAATCAAGAAGAGGTGTTCGGGCCTGTGGTGACACTCCTGCCGTTCGATTCCGAGGAGGAGGCGCTTGAAATTGCCAACAGCACAGATTACGGACTTACAGCTTCAATTTGGACATCCGATCTGAGTCGGGCACATCGCCTAGCGGGACAAATCGAGGCAGGTATTGTCTGGATCAACTGCTGGATGCTGCGCGATCTCAGAACACCTTTTGGTGGTGTGAAGAATTCCGGCCTCGGCCGTGAAGGAGGCTGGGAAGCGCTGAGATTTTTCACTGAGCTGAAAAATGTTTGTGTAAAGATATGAGTCCGGGCAAATCATTTAATTCTTCCAGAGCGCCTGAGCCAGTTGGTCCCTATCCTCACGCAAAGCGTATCGAGAATCTGCTCTTTCTTTCCGGTGTGGGTCCTCGGAAAAAAGGTGATAAAAATATCCCGGGTGTGACCTTGTCTGAAACCGGAGAAATGCTGGACTACGACATTGAAGTCCAGTGCAAAGCTGTATTCGACAATGTGAGATTCATTTTGGAAGATGCGGGTTCATCTTGGAGTAATCTGATGGATGTCACAGTTTTTCTCACCAATATGAATGAAGATTTCGCTACATTCAACCGAATCTACAGAGATTATTTTTCAGATGTACAGCCTTGCCGGACAACTGTTGAGGTGACAGCATTGCCGACGCCCATCGCAATTGAACTGAAGTGCATAGCAACCATCGGATAAAGAAGGAGGACTAACCATGGCCCCAATGATCCAACCCATCAATTTTAAACAGTGGATTGAGGACAATCGCAAATTGCTTAAACCGCCCGTTGGTAACAAGTGCATTTATGAAGACGCCGAATTCATCATAATGGTCGTAGGGGGACCTAACGCTAGAAAAGACTATCATTTTGAGGAAGGTGAGGAATTCTTCTATCAGATTGAAGGCGATATCACACTTAAAGTGATCGACAACGGTGAACCAAAGGATATTCCGATCCGGGAAGGTGAAATCTTTCTACTGCCTCCAAGAACGCCCCACTCCCCGCAGCGACCAGCCAATACAGTTGGTCTTGTGGTAGAACGCAAAAGACTGGAAGAAGAGATGGATGCTTTCATGTGGTTTTGTGAATCTTGCGATACGAAACTGTATGAAGAGTTTTTTCCACTTACAAACATTGTGGACGACCTGCCGCCTATTCTCAACCGTTATTGGGAGAATGAAGAACATCGCACATGCGATGCGTGCGGTGCAGTGATGGAGAGACCTAACTAAAGGTTTCTCCATTGCTCAAAGTCGATATTCATACTCACATACTCCCTAAGAATATCCCCGACTTGGCGGAGCGCTACGGTTATGGCCAATTCATTCACCTTGAGCACCATAAACCGGGTTGTGCCCGGATGATGAAAGGTGACACTTTCTTCCGGGAAGTAGAATCCAATCTGTGGGACGCTCATGTCCGCAAAAAAGAATGTGATTCTCTCTCCATTGATGTTCAAGTACTGTCAACTGTCCCCGTCATGTTCAGCTACTGGGCTGAACCAAATGATGCCCTTGACCTTTCCAAACTTTTGAATGATCATATCGGAGGCGTTGTGAGTGCCGCTCCTCGGCGATTCACCGGTTTGGGCACCGTTCCAATGCAGTCCACTGACCTGGCCATAGGCGAACTAGAACGGTGTGTAAAGGAAATAGGCCTCGCTGGCGCCCAGATCGGATCGCATGTGAACGGCAAGAATCTGGATGATGATTCCATCTTTCCTTTTTTCGAGGCAGCACAGGATCTGGATGCATCAATTTTCGTCCACCCCTGGGATATGCTATCGCCGGAACGAATGGACAAATACTGGCTCCAATGGTTAGTAGGTATGCCGACAGAGACCGCTATAGCCATCAGCTCCATGGTTCTAGGCGGTCTGTTTGAAAAGTTGCCTAACCTGAAGGTCGCCTTTGCTCACGGTGGAGGCGCTTTCTCCGGCGGTATTGGCCGTATCGAGGCCGGTTTCCATGCGCGCCCGGACCTTGTCGCGGTGGAAACTGATATCAATCCAAGAAATTTCGTTAAAAAATTTTACGTCGATTCTCTCGTGCATGACAAAGAAATGCTCCACTACTTAATCCGGCTTATGGGAGCTAGCCGGATTGCACTGGGTAGCGACTATCCATTCCCTCTGGGAGAGTCAAAACCGGGAGGGCTTATTGAATCCATTCCTGAACTTTCTGATGAAGATAAAAAGTGGATGCTCGGAAAATCAGCACTGGAATGGCTCGGGATGACTGAAACACAGTTTCTTTCTTGATAGTAATACATAGAGATGACTGATTTTCGGTTAGGAGAAGCCTTTGCTTTGGAAATGGATGCCAGAGATCCTCTGATGGTCTACCGGGAGAAATTTCACCTTCCGAAATCTTCCACTGGTAAAGAGATTATTTATTTTGTAGGGAATTCACTAGGCCTGCAACCCATTGGCGCCATGGATTACATCCAGGAAGAGATGGAAGAGTGGAAGACAGCGGGTGCCGGTGGCCATCACGGCGGTAAACGGCCGTGGGGTCTTTACGAAACAACCTTAACCAAAAAAACGGCACAACTGGTCGGTTCAAAGCCGTCAGAAGTGGTGGTAATGAACTCTCTTACCGTCAACCTTCATCTTCTCATGGTCTCATTCTATCGTCCCACTAAAGAACGATATAAAATCATGGTAGAAGCAAAAGCTTTTCCGTCAGACCAATACGCCGTCGCCTCTCAGCTCAGTTTCCACGGTTATGATCCAGTGGACGGAATTGTTCAACTCGAACCAAGAAACGGTGAAGCTGCTATCCGCTCTGAGGACATTATGCAAACAATTGAAAAAGAAGGCAAATCCGTTGACCTCATTCTTATAGGTGGCGTCAACTATTACTCGGGACAATTCTTCGACATAAAGGAAATCACCCGCGCTGGCCACGATCAAGGCTGTATGGTGGGGTTTGATTTGGCTCATGCGGCCGGCAACGTTCCTCTGGAACTCCACAATTGGGATGTTGACTTTGCAGCGTGGTGTAACTACAAGTACATCAATGCCGGCCCTGGCAGCGTGGCGTCTGTGTTTGTCAATGAAAAACATGCAAATCGTGAAGACCTTCCCCGGTTTGCTGGCTGGTGGGGTCATACCAGGGAAACACGCTTCGATATGCCTTCAAAGTTTGTACCAATTCCAGGTGCCGAGGGATGGCAGATCAGTAACACCAACGTTTTCTCCGCCACACCGCTTCTCCCATCGCTGGAACTTTTCGATGAAGTGGGCATGACAGCTTTGAGGGAGAAAAGCTTGAAATTGACCGGCTATCTGGAATACCTCCTGAACCAGATCAATTCAGAAGCATTCACTGTTATAACACCGAGAGAACCCGAACAGAGAGGCTGTCAGCTTTCCCTCAGATTTGGGTCAGGCGGCGACAAAATTCATAAGTATTTAACGGAAAAAAATGTGATGTGTGATTATCGAGAGCCGGGTGTAATACGCCTTGCACCAGCTCCATTCTACAACTCTTTCAGTGAAGTTTACAGATTTGTTGAAATCCTAAAAGAGCTTCTTTAATTCATCGGAGATTTGTCAGAGAAGAACGACATCCTACTCATCGGAGCTGGTCTGGCGGGGCCGCTCCTTGCCAGATTCCTTGCCCTGAGAGATTATAGAGTAAAGATCCTGGAGCGCCGACCCGACATTCGGAAAACTAAGATGAGTGCGGGAAGATCCATTAATCTTGCACTCTCAAAAAGAGGTCTCCACGCTCTTGAACAGGTCAATGCTCATAAACAGGTAATGGCCGAAGCTATCCCCATGAAAGGGCGTTTGATGCATGCCGTGGATGGTACAACCAGTTTTCATCGGTACGGTCAGGATGACAGCGAAGTAATCTGCTCCGTCTCTCGAAGGGGGTTAAATAAACTTCTTATGAATTCTGCGGAAGAGACAGGCAAGGTAGAGATCTTATTCAACGAAAAGTGCATCGATGCCGATCTTGATGAAGGTAGTGTGGATCATGAAAATCAAGATACCGGTAAGACGACTGAAACTTATGCGAATCAAATTATTGCTACTGATGGCTCAGCTTCAGTAATTCGAAAAAAAATGGGAAAGCTTGAGGGGTATAAAGAAAAGATGGAACCGCTCTCACATGGTTACAAGGAGCTAACTATCCCGGCTAATGAGGACGGTAGTTTCAAGCTTGAGCCTAATGTGCTTCATATCTGGCCTCGAGGCAACTATATGCTTATCGCCCTTCCCAACAGCGATGGAACGTTCACCTGCACCCTCTTCTTCCCTATGGAAGGCAACCCCAGTTTTGCATCTCTTGATATAACGGATAAAGTCATCCATTTTTTTAGAGAAGTGTTCCCGGACGCAATTTCCTATCTGAAGAATCTGGAAGAAGAATTTTTTCTTAACGAAGCGGGAAATCTCGGGACGGTGAAAAGTTGGCCATGGAATGTGGAAGATCGATTTCTATTAATGGGAGATGCCGCTCACGCCATTGTTCCATTTTTTGGCCAGGGTATCAATGCCGGCTTTGAGGATTGTACGGTCCTCAACGAATATTTTGATGAGCATGGTGACAACTGGGGAAAAATCTTTGAATCATTCGGTAAACAGCGAAAACCGGATACGGACGCCATTGCACAGATGGCACTGGAGAATTATATCGAAATGCGAAGTGACACAGCTGACCCAAGGTTCCTCATGAAAAAAGAGATTGAATTTGCTCTGGAGCGGCGATTCCCAAACCGCTTCATCCCCCGCTATTCCATGGTGGCGTTCCACCGTATTCCCTATAGTGAATGTTTAAGGCGAGGACGTATTCAGGCGTCGATTTTGGATATATTGTGTTCGGAGATCAAATCCGTAGATGACATGGACTGGGAGCGGGCTGAAAAAATGATCCGGGAGGCACTGGAAAAAATCGGCGTTAGTTAAAGGTTTACCCTTCAGCAGACCGCAATTTGGCGAGATCATCCCAAGTTTTTTCACTAGCTAGGAGTCGGTCAACCGGCTCATCGTTCAGTACTGATTTTTCGAATATTTCAGGAACATCCTTCACAGTAACACCCGTATACCACAGTCCATCGGGATAGATCACCACCGCTGGGCCCACCTCACAGGCATCAAGGCAACCGGACTTGTTCGAGCGAACTTTCCCTTTTAGCCCGTGCTCATTGATCAGCTTGACAAATTCGTAACGAATATCACTCCCTCCTCCTGAGGCACAGCACCCTTTGGGACTGTCCGGTGGCCGCTCGTTGATACAGACGAAGATGTGTTTCTTATATTTCACGGGAGTGTTTTATGTTAAAGATATAACGCTTAATACGGCATAAGCACCACTTTCCCGAACTGTTTCCCCTCCTCGATGTAGCGGTGAGCTTCAGCAGCATCTGACATGGGGAAAGTTCGATCGAGAATGGGTTTCAGAGCTCCCTTCTCAAGAAGATCCAGCAGTTCAGTAAACGCCGCCGCATCGCCCATAGTGGAACCCATGATGGTCTGTTGTTTGTGAAACAGGTGCCTGATCTCAATCCTTGCTTTGGGCCCGGTGGTGGCTCCGCATGTCACAAGCCGGCCGCCGTGTGCCAGTGACCGCATACTCGATGGCCACGTCGCTTCACCCACGTGTTCGAAAACAATATCGGCACCCCACCCTTCCGTAAATTCGCGAACACGCTCATGAATCTTTTCGTTGTAGTGATCTACGGTCAAATCTGCGCCAAGATCTCTGGCGTACTGAAGTTTATCTTCGTTCCCCGCTGTGGCCATTACGGTGCATCCAAAATGCTTCGCGATCTGAATGGCAGCGCTGCCCACACCTGAACCTGCACCGAGGACGAGAACATTCTCCCCTTCCTCAATTTTCGCCCTTCGAACCAACATGGTATAGGCAGTAAGAAAAACCAGAGGAAAAGAGGCTGCTTCTTCAAATGAAACGGCGGTAGGCTTTCGTCCGAGATTCTCGGGCTTGACAGCAGAAAAGTGGCACTGGGTACCGTCTCCCGTTTCACCAATGATTCCAAATTTGACACAAAAGTTTTCTTTCCCCAGTTTGCAGAATTTGCATTCGCCACAATAGATACCGGGTTGGACCATTACCTCATCACCGGAATTCCAGCCGGTGACTTCAGAACCGACTTCGGCGATGACGCCTGAAGCGTCACTACCCATAATGAGGGGCAGCTCAATACCGGGAAAACCCTTTCGGACCCAGAGGTCAAGGTGATTGATGGAAGCAGCCTTCACTTCCAGCAATACTTTGTCTGAGGGACAAGACGGTGTCTCCATCTCATCCCATGTCAGCACTTCTGGACCGCCGTGTTGGTGAATTCGAACCGCTTTCATGAAAGGTGAGGAAAGAATTTCCGGTCCAGGCTGTATTTTCCCGGACCCATGATCATGAGCGCAAGGAAAATAGCACCGTAGACGAAAGCCAGTTCAGGACTCCCTTTCCCCGTTACTACATGGCCGTATGCCGCCATAAACATGGTGACCGATAATAAAAATGAAGCAGGAATGGTGAAAATACCAAGCACCAAAAACAGACCACAGAACGACTCTGAGAATGAGGCCATAAATCCCCAGAAAGTGGGAAAGAAGTCGATACCCAACCGTTCCATAGCGCCACCAAGTTTTTCCCATCGGCTAGGGCCCGCTGTAATTTTTCCAAAACCGTGATTCACAAGGATGAGATAACCGGAAAAAACCCTAAGCAATAGCAGTCCCACATTGATTCTGTCTTTCACAATCCCTTGAAAAATATCCATCATAATTAACGTTCCTCCTTAATATCTTTGAATTCAGCCTCTCGGATATCCTCATCACGAATTCCTAGAATTAACTTTTCTTCCTCCTCTTTTGTTTGACGAGGTCTCTTGCCAAAGAAGAGTTGATAAAACCTGAAAAGTTTGAATAAAAAGTAGCCTATGGCAAAAAGTAAAAGGGTCTTGAGCATCAGAGATTAGATGCCGGGTTAAAGAACTTTGTTCCACTAACTGGCTGGCGAATGTAACGTATGACTTCTTCCAAATCCTCCTCGTTATGGACAAAATCGATATCGTTCGTATTTATGATCAGCAGTGGGCTCTCCTGGAACCTGAAAAAATATTCGTTGTAAACCTGATTCAAAGCATCAATGTAATCCTGGGACATGTTTTTTTCAAAGTCCCTTCCCCTTAGAGTAATGCGCTCCATAAGCTTAGGTGTTTCCGCCTGTAAGTAAATTACTAGGTCAGGATTAAGAATATTTTTTTCAAGAATCTTGGCCACAGAATCATAGAGTGACATCTCCTTGTCATCCAGATTGAGTGAGGCAAAGAGACGATCTTTCACAAACATGTAATCGGAAATAACCAGTTTATGGAAGACGTCTGTCTGACGGAGTTCTTGTTGTTGGCGATAGCGACTCAGCAAGAAAAAGAGCTGTGTCTGAAAAGCATATCGCTCAGGATCAAGATAAAAATCTGCCAAAAATGGATTCTCATCGAATTTTTCCATAACGAGTTTAGCATTCAACCGCTCCTCTAAAAGGTGGGCCAGGCTGGTCTTGCCAACACCAATTACCCCTTCGATGGATACATAGTAGAGGTTCTTCACACAGTCTCCAGAGAAAATAGCTGGACACGGGAACGATCGGTACATTGATCAAGAGTGTGTGCTACTGAGGTTCCTGTATCAGGACAGATATAATTAGGCGCAATCTCCGCAAGCGGCTCCAAGACAAACCGCCTGTCTGCATATCTAGGATGAGGAACAATGAGTTTGCCGGAGTTGATTATTCGGTCGCCGTAGAAGATGATATCAATATCCAGCGTGCGGGGTGCACTCTTATCCCGGCTTACTGGCCGGCCGTTGGAAAATTCAATCTCCTGGCAACTTGTTATCAATGCCTCAGGTGTCAGCTCCGTTTTAATATGGATTGCACAGTTGAGATAATCAGCCTGAGAATAAGACGCTACTGCTTCAGTCTCATAAATCGTCGAGACCGATTCAACATCTGAGCCGGGAAGTGAGCAAAGCGAACTGATAGCGGTTTGAAGGGTTTCAAATCTTGGTGCAATATTGGAGCCGAGACTGAGATAAGCGTCGATGGTCAATTACCTCTCCTTTTCAATCTCAACCTCAACAGAGCCGAGAACACCTTTCACGGGTGCGTGGGGCTTACGAACAGTGACCTTTACAGAATTAAGGGGATAGCTGGAAAGAATGGAATCAGCAATGTGAGACGCCAGTGCTTCCAGAAGAAAATACCTCGTCCCGGTAAGGCAGTCGTGAACGGTCTGGTAAATTTCAGCATAATCAACGGTATCCTCCAAGTGGTCAGACTCCATGGATATTGATAGATTCCCCTTCAATTCGAGATCCACTTCGAAGGTGCCTCCGCGTTTTTGCTCCGATTCGTCTACACCATGGTAGCCGTAAAAAAGCATCTTTGTCAATCGGATGACTAGCATAAAAAAAGTGTGGTGAATTTAGTCGTCTCCTTATGGTGAGACAAGATGAAGAAATGAAATACTTGCAACGAAATGCTTATACTGGGATAAAAAAAGCCCCGATACTAGGAACGGGGCTTTCAGTTAGGATTGTTGTTTGGTTGGATTACATCATTCCGCCCATACCACCCATGTCTCCACCCGGAGGCATCGGCATTGGGGGTTCCTTTTCAGGAATCTCCGCAACCAGCGCCTCAGTGGTCAACATTAGACCAGCAATAGATGCTGCGTTCTGAATGGCGATTCTTGTCACTTTAGTGGGATCGATAATACCAGCTTCGAACATTTTCACATACTTTTCACTGTTTGCATCAAACCCTGTATCACCTTTGCTTTCCTTCACCTTTTGCACAACAATGGAGGCCTCATGGCCAGCATTGTTTGCAATCTGCCGCAGTGGTTCTTCCAGCGCACGAAGGATAATGTTAGCGCCCACCATTTGCTCATCGGAGAGCTTCATCTTTGCAACCTTGTCGAGGGTCCGGATGAGTGCTACACCGCCACCGGGGACAATCCCCTCTTCCACTGCTGCACGAGTGGCGTGGAGGGCATCCTCAACGCGGGCCTTCTTCTCTTTCATCTCCACTTCTGTAGAAGCACCAACATTCAAAACAGCCACACCACCGGATAATTTCGCGAGACGCTCTTGGAGCTTCTCTTTGTCGTAATCCGAAGTAGACTTATCAATGTGAACCTTGATCTCATTGATACGGGCCTTGATCATGTCGGTTTTACCTCCACCCGAAACGATGGTTGTATTATCTTTATCCATCACTATTCGTTTTGCCTTCCCAAGATAGGAAAGTGTAGCGTTTTCCAGTTTGTAGCCTTGCTCTTCAGAAATTACTGTTCCACCTGTAAGGACAGCGATATCCTCAAGCATAGCCTTCCGGCGGTCACCGAAACCAGGTGCCTTAATGGCAGCTACTTTGAGGGTACCGCGGAGCTTGTTCACCACGAGCGTGGCAATGGCTTCACCATCCACATCCTCGGCGATGATAAGCAAGCTCTTGCCGGACTGAGACGTTTTCTCCAAAATCGGGAGAAGATCCTTCATGGTGCTGATTTTCTTATCGTGGATCAGAATGGCCGAATCATCCAACTCCGCTTCCATGTTATCTGGATTGGTAATGAAATACGGCGACAGGTATCCACGGTCGAACTGCATACCTTCCACCACCTCAAGAGAGGTCTCAGTGGATTTCGCTTCTTCAACCGTGATAACACCATCTTTACCAACCTTTTCCATAGCATCGGCAATAAGGTCACCGATTTCAGGATCATTATTGGCGGAGATTTTAGCTACCTGAGCGATCTCAGTCTTTCCGGGAAGATCCTTGCTTTGGCTCGCAAGGCCTTCAACAACCACTCCAACGGCGGCGTCAATACCGCGCTTGATCTCCATTGGATTTGCGCCGGCAGTAACATTCTTCATCCCTTCGCGGATGATCGCCTGTGCAAAAATAGTAGCGGTTGTGGTACCGTCACCGGCCACATCAGACGTCTTAGATGCCACTTCCCGCAACATCTGTGCACCCATGTTCTCAAGATTATTTTCAAGTTCGATTTCCTTTGCCACAGTCACACCGTCTTTGGTGGATGTAGGGGCACCAAACTTCTTTTCGATAACGACATTCCTACCCCTAGGTCCCAACGTCACCCTTACAGCATTAGCGAGTTTGTCTACACCGGCTTTCAAGGCGTTACGGGCATCGGCGTCGTATTCAATCTGTTTCGCCATTTTTTATTCTCCTAATTAAATAGTTTCTTCTTAAAGGACAGCGAGAATATCACTCTCGCGCATGATCGAGTACTCAGTACCGTCAATAGTTACCTCCGTCCCGGAATACTTACCGTAGAGGACATTGTCCCCTTTCTTGACGGTCGGCTCAACCAGTGTGCCGGCGTCACTAACTTTTCCAGGGCCAACGGCAACCACTTTCCCCTGCTGAGGTTTTTCCTGAGCAGTGTCTGGAAGGATAATTCCACCTGCTGAAACATCTTCAACCTCGCCAGGCTCGATAACGACTCTGTCAGCCAGAGGCTTAATTTTTAGTGCCATTTCTTGTTGTCTCCTATACCTTGTGTTAACTGTCGCTCAATCAACTCGATTTGAGCAAACAAAATTATCACTCTTTTTGAAAGAGTGCTAACAATTTTTTTTAATTCTATATAAAGTGCCAAAATTATACAGTTGGACTGATTAACAGAGGATTGGAACTACTACGTACCCTCTTCCCAGGCAGATACGTAATCTACCTGTTGAGGGGTAGGCTTTTGAAGAAAGATCCCTTGAGCAGTTAAGGCCAATCTCGCTACTTCTTCATCGAGGTCTGATGGAACATCATAAACTTCCGCCGCGAGACTTTCTCCGTTCTTAGCAAGATACTCCACACAAAGGGCCTGGACAGCAAAACTACCATCCATGATCTCGATGGGGTGACCGTGCCCCGAGGGGCGGGCCAGGTTCACTAGCCGCCCCTCAGAGAGAAGCATGACACTTTTCCCGTTTTTCAGCCGGTAGCGGACCAGATTAGGCATAATCTCTTTTGATTCCTTGCTCATCGCCTGCAAAGAATCAACATCAATCTCGTTATTAAAATGACCCGCATTGGCGAGAATAACATTCTCTTTCATTTCCTTAAAATGATGTTTGGATACAACATGCTTATTTCCGGTAGCTGTGATGAAAATGTCACCGATTAATGCCGCCTCTTCCATGGACATGACCCAATTCCCATCGTAGAGGGCTTCCAGTCCTCTGTGATAACCGGACTGCCCCTGCTGGTTCAGAGAGGCGGCTGTCTCAACCACAACCACCCTTGCACCCATGCCCCTAAGCCGCATGGCTACGCCCCGGCCTACCCAGCCGTAGCCCACCACTACTACTGTCTTCCCGGCGATGAGCATATTGGTGGCGGAAGCGATGGCATCAATAACGCTCTGGCCACTACCGTACCGGTTATCAAAAAGATATTTTGAGTAGGCGTTGTTCACCGCAATGACGGGTACCTTCAGCTCTCCGTCCTTGCTCATGGCTTTCAGCCGGATAACACCAGTAGTGGTTTCTTCACATCCACCAATGATATCGTTTAGCATGGCAGGATACTTGGAATGGAGCATAAAGATGAGATCGCCGCCATCATCTACGGTAATTTTCGGCACTGATCGGATAACGGACTCGAGACAGCTGTAATACTCCTCTTTACTCTGGCCCGACCAACCGAATATGTCCATCTCCTGCGACAGGGCCGCCGCCACAGCATCATGGGTTGTGAGAGGATTACAGGAACTTGCCGAAATTTCGGCACCGCCAGCCTGAAGCGTCTGAAGCAGAACACCAGTTTTCTGCTCAAGGTGCATGGCAACTCCGACGGACAGCCCCGTAAGCGGTTTCTCCTTCTCGTATCTCTTCCGAATGCTGGCCAGGATGGGCATATTTTCACCTGCCCAACCGAGAGCCCGCCGGCCCTCTCCCTCCAGTGATTTATCTTTTATTTTACTCATGAACCTGTACTCCCGAAACCACCATCGCCGCGGGACGATTCGCTCAATTCGCTCACGATCTCGATCTCCAGCGGTGCTCCGTCCATGGCGACAACCTGGAATAATCTCTGACCAGCTTCCACGGTGTATGCTTGTTCACTAATGTTATCACAAAAGGCGATAAGTTCCCCTCTGTAGCCGCCATCAATAAGTCCTATTGAATTTGCCAGTCTGAGTGGTGTTTTGGAAATGCTTGACCTCGGCATCAGAAGATAGGGCCGACCCCCTTCCATTTCACACGCCACCTGCAGATGGATCGGCGTCGTCTCGCGGCCACCTATAGTCACCTCATTCGGCGCAAACAGATCAAGGCCGGCATCACCAGGATGGAAGTGGCTGTGATCTGTATAAAGAGATGAGATAGAAGCGTTAAACGGCTTTATCTTAAGTTTCACTTTAATCCTTGGTCCGCTTCCAGAGGTAGTATACACCAGTCCCCACAGCCAAGAAGCCGAGGCCCCAAGCCGGCAGGATCGAGTCTTGCGAAAGATGAAACTGAATCACACCCCATGAAACGAATAATGCGCAGCCAATGTAGGCAACGGGAACAAGTGGAAACAAGGGTGTTCTGTACCTGTTCTCACTTCCTTTCCCCCGACCGATTTTCAGCATGGTGGAAATAGATAGAGCGGAGAAAAGTATCATGACGACGGCGGTGGTGTCCACAAGGTCGCTGATACTCTTGAATGCGTAGAGCATAACGATGCACCACGCAGCCTGGACCATGAGGGCGTTAACCGGTGTATTGAACCTTGGGTGCCGCTTTGCGGTGAAACGGAAGAAGACTTCATGGTCACCCATGGCCTGGATCACCCGAGCTCCCGCCGTCTGAATGGTGATGGAGAGAGAACTGATAACACTTACAAAGATGAGGATTGTAAGATAGATGGACCACTCCTCAGCCGCCACCGCTTCAAGCGCCCGCAGCGGCACCATCTCCTCGTTCCGCATCGCTTCAATACCTACCGCCTTGAGAAAACCTAATTGAACGATCACGTAGATGACGGTGGTGATGAGCGTCCCTCCGATAAGGGCAAACGGCAGTGTCTTCCTCGGGTTGTGAATCTCCCCAGCAATGTAGCCCGCCACATTCCACCCCGTATAGGCAAAAAAGATGGGGATCAGCGCTCTCGACAAACCGATAAGAGGACTGCCATCGTTAGAGCTCGCTTGCACGGCGGGGGGCAGTGATGACGTTTTCGTGAACAGGATGATTGATAGGAGAATCACTCCACCGATCTTCGCCACCGTGAGAATGGACTGAAACCGGGAGCCGATGGTGATTCTGAGGCAGTGGAGCCCGGAAAAGAAAATCACCAGCACAGATGCAAGTGCAGGTACTGAAAGTGGAACTCCGGGCAAAAATTCCTTCAAGTACTTTCCACCGAAAACAGCCAGGATGGCAATAGACCCTGTCTCAAATATCATGAGGCTCATCCAGCCATACAGAAACGCCGGATAGACGCCGTAAATTTTTTTTAGATAAAGGAAATCACCGCCGATCTCGGGGAATTCTGTGGAAAGTTCGGCAATGGCAAGCGCACCGAGGATGGCCATGATCCCTCCTACAACCCACGCTACAACAAGCCAAGTTCCATCAAGAACAGGCGCGGCGGCATACCCCGACAGGAGAAAGACCGAAGAGCCGATCATGTTCCCCGCCACCATGTTGGTGGCATCGAATGTTCTGACAACACGTTTAGGTGAATTTGACATAATCTTTCGGAGTACCTATCCGCGGTAAGCGGCCACCGCCAGGGCGGCCCACCCCGCCAAAAAACATAGGCCGCCGAAAGGTGTCACTACCCCTAAGGAAGTCACACCGGTAAATACCATAAGGTAAATAGAGCCGGAAAAGAGAACAACACCGGTTGCAAACAGCCGGCCGGACCATTCAAGGAGAGGTGATGAAACAGTGTTGGCCAAAACGCCTACTAGAATCAGCGCTAGAGCGTGATATATCTGATAACGGGCAGCAGTCTCAAATGATGACAGCGTATCGACAGTCACTTTCGATTTGAGTCCGTGGGCGCCAAAAGCACCCAAGGCAACAGCGAGAAAACCGAAAACAGCACCGGTGACGATCCAGGCCGAAGGTTTCACTGGAATAAAGGAAAGTTTGTCAACCCGAGGTAGGGTGAGTCCGGCTTATTCCCCGTTTCGCTGGTAAACAGTCCGAATGGGGAACGGAATCTCGATCCCTTCTTCCTTGAACCGTTTGTGAAGCTGCTTGATGAACTGATGGGTCACTGCCCACTGGCCACTGTAATCATTGGAGCCTATGGAAACCCTGAAGTCGATACTGGACTCACCGAAATTGATAAAAATGATGCTCGGCTCAAAGTTCTTGTCGGCCCCCTCCACCTTGGATTTGACCTCATCGGCCACCTCCAGCACCACCCGCTCCACATGATCCAGATCGCTGTCGTAGCTGACGCCGCAGGCGATCCTTGCAACCAGGAGCTTCACAGGCACATCATAGTTGGTCATAATTGCTGTAGAGAGTTTGGAGTTAGGAATCACAACTGTATTGTTTCGGCGATCCTGAATAATGGTGTTCCGCCAGGTAATGTTCTTAACCGTCCCTTTGTGTAAGGTGTCCAGCTCCACCAGATCACCTGGTATCACCTTTCTGGAAAGTAATATATGCAGCCCGGCAAACAGGTCAGACAGCGTATCTTTCAGCGCAAGTGCTATGGCTAGACCTCCCACACCCAAGGCTGTGAGCACCGGCGTAACGGAAATTCCCAGAGTTTGGAAAATGACCAGCAGGCCAACAGTAATAATCAAAATCCGAGTTAGGTTGGAGAACAAGGTGGTGGATGGAAAAGCATCATTGCTTTCAGCAAAGATTTCCAGTAAACCTACCGCCATCCGCGACAGTACAAGAGTAATAGACAACACAAACAGGATCATTATCACCATCTGAATTGTTCCCAACAGTTCTTCACCAAAGGATAAACGGTTCACTGCCAGGTATACACCACCGATCAAAAACCACAGTATAATGGAGGACTCTACAGCATCCATGACCAGGTCGTCACCTTTCCAGGTTGTCTTTTCAGCGACTTTCTTAAGACGGTTGTGGATATAGGTTTTGAATATCCACCCAGCCAAGACAGAACCAAGAACAAAACTAAGTGCAATCAGAGGGTCTTTGTAAGATTGAAGATCGAAGGGCATGAGTTGTTACCGGACCGAATTTACAATTGTGATAAATTCTCTAAGAAGGAATCTTTGGTTCTTTCTTACGTGACCAAATAGGTTCACCTTTCACACTAACCGTCTCATGTTTGAAACTACTCTTCTTGTCGTAAACCCGCTCATAAATGATTCTGTTTCGGACGTAGAACTGTACCACTGAAAGCTGACCATTCTGGTGCCACTGCAGTTCAGCACCGTGCTTTTTATCACCGATAAAATCTGCCTCAATTTGCCGATTCCCGTTTTTAAACCGCATCCTGTGAATCGTATGCTTTTCATGAAGAGGCTCGCTGATACGCCGTCCATGACGGTCCCATTCCAGTAACCACTCCTTTTTTCCGTCGCGGAAAGCAGTGACTGAGTTGAGTTCACCGGAATCTTGCCATTTGATGAGAATGTGGGGTATATCATCAATGTATATCTCGTTTGACACTATCTTCCCTTTTGGAGTCCATTCGGAAAAAGTGCCGTTTTTCTTCCCATTCTCATACTCCGTAAGACTCGCAACCACACCACTTGAATACCAAGTCACATGGACACCGTTCAGATCATTATTAGCATATTCACTCAAGGATCGAAGTGTTTTGTCGTCATACCAAATTCGCCAGGTCCCTACCCGCAACCCACTTTTGTAGATCTGTTCAAAAAGAAGAACACCGTTGGCGTGCCAGGCCCGGGACTTTCCATCAAGCAGGCTGTCTTTATAGACACGAATCGTATCCCGGCTGCCCTGCTCTCCCAACCATTGCCACTTCCCATGAGGAACCCCCTTTTTAAATGGCCTCATTACACTAACTTGTCCGTTCTCGTGGTATGATGTCATCTTCACCACTGTAGAATCTCCTTTGGCCACTTTTGAGAGTACTTCAGTCCGCTGGCCGGCCACTTCTACGTTGGTAAGATTGTTTCCACCAGAACAGCCAATAATCAACAGGCTGATATAAATGAAAGAGAGACGAATCATCACAGTTGGAATTTGTTACTTCAGAAACTCATTAAGGGCGTCCCCCACTCTCGACATGGCCTTCTCAAATCCGCTGGAATGCCCAAAACCGATCCGTATGAAACCTTCGGCGTTGAAACTGTAGTTTCCCGATGGAACAAGGACAGAATAGTCCTCCGCCAGTTTCAGACAGAAATCATCTGTATTGACACTGCCAGTAAATTTAGGAAAGGTGACGGGACCACCCTTAGGCTTCACCCAGTCAAAAATGCCGTTCCTCTCCCCCATCCACTGTTTAAGATAGGTATAGTTCTTATCCAAAATTGTCTGATTGCGCCTGATAACCTTATCCCTGTTTCGGTGGGCAACTGCAGCGATCTTCTGCTCAATAACCGGAGCTGTGACAGTGGTATAGAACCGTATGTGCCTCAACGCCTCAAGGACCTCCTCAGGCGCCGCGATCCACCCCACCCTGAGGCCACTCAAGCCGAACGACTTAGACATGGAGCCGGTAGAGATTGTACCGGAGTCAATATCCCGAATGGACGGCGTCACCGGCCCTCCATCAACGGTGATCCCCCGGAACACTTCGTCAACCCAGAGCTGAATACCGTGCCCCTGTGAAAACTGGACCAGGCGCTGAAGATCGTCCCTCAGCATAATCTGTCCAGTCGGATTGTTCGGATTATTTACAATGATCAGTTTTGTTGTGTCATCCACCAATTCCTTCAGTTCATCAAAATTCGGTTCAAATCCGTTCTCGTGTCTCAAATGCCAGTGACGTATCTCTGCGCCGTTGTCCTTCGCCAACTGGTAAAGCGCCGGGTACATGGGGAACATGGCTACCATTGAGTCGCCTGACGAAAGAATGGATTCGATGAGTAGGAATATGGCCTCTGTGCTGGACGATGTTATGTAGATATTTTCCGGAGATCCATTATTATACCACGTGGAAATGGCCTCCCTCAGTTCGTCACTGCCCGGCCCCGGTGTGGCGCCGAGAGACGACCCGGCGAAATCGACTGTTTCGTCCGTAATTTTACACAACTCCTCCATGGTCATTCCGGCACAACTGCTGGATCCAAGAAGATGATCCACCTCGAACTCATACCGCTCAAACCACTCTTCAAGTTTAAATACAGAATATTTCGTCACTGTTTACCCCTCAGTTCAACCATAACTATCAATCCAAATTTCCGTATTGGATTGCCTACACCCTCCTTGGAAATGTTATCTCACAAGAGGTACCATTTTTCTGATTTGCTTCCCTAACTTTCTAAGAACAAGAAAAAAACCCTCTCAACGCAAGATACGGTAAGATAAGATAGAGAACGCTATCTCTGATCAAATAGAACATGAAAAATGCAATTAAAACCACCCAACCCCGCTTCCTGATAAGTAGTTTGAATCCTCCTTCGCGAAAGATATCCCGCCACTCACTGACCAGGTTGGGGATAAAATTACGAAAGTTCAATTCGGTTTCTTTTTCTCTCTGCCCAAGAGGCTTTCGTATTTCTCAAGCAGCGTCTGCTCCTTCATCTGGGAACGATCATAGGCATACTCAAGCGCCTCCGGAAAGGGCCTTTCGTGGCCCTCGGGCTGTGAGTAGAAATCGTCAACCCATCCCACAAACTTCATCACATCAGTGGTGTCCAGAAGATCGAAGATATTGTAGGACATTTCAGCCCTGTTTTCGTAATACCATTTCGTGAAATCACCGCGGCCTTTCTCGTTGATGAGAGATTTATGTGTGTCGTACACTTGGGTAAGGTAAGCAAATAGATAAATTTCTTTCTCATCCGGTCGGAGTGTTTTCCAATAGAGCGGAACGGGCGAATAGTCTGCCTGAGCAGCGGCCAGCGACAGCATGGTGAGTGTAATGACAAGTATCCTGAGTCTTTTCATTCTTCTACCTCCGCTGGGCCCTTTTTTGAGGCTGACGTTCCGTTTTCTTCGTTCTCAATCATAGTTAATAGTTTGTTAATGGCTTCATCTTCATCCACACGGCCGATTTTTTCTCCATCCTTGTACAAGAGACCGCCACCTTTACCAAAAGCAATGCCCATGTCGGCATGTGTCGCTTCACCAGGACCGTTAACAGCACAACCCATAAGTGCCAGTGACATTGGCTTTTTGACGTGGGACAGCTTTTCTTCCATCTCACCTGTAATCTTGAACAGGTCCACTTCCAGCCGCCCGCAGGTGGGACAGGCGATTATGGTAACACCCCGGCTAGCAAGACCGAGCGATTTCAGAGTCTCAAAACCGACCTTCACTTCCTCCACAGGATCTTCGGTGAGACTCACACGGATAGTGTCACCGATCCCTTGGTGAAGAAGTGTACCAAGACCGATGGCAGACTTGATACTGCCACTCTTCGCCGGCCCTGCCTCTGTTACTCCTAGATGGAGGGGATAGTCAAATTTCTTAGAAAAAAGTTTATACGATTCGATCATGAGCCTTACATCGGAAGCCTTCAATGAAACGATGATGTCGTCAAAATCAAACTCCCGACAAATGTTGATATGCCTCTCGGCGCTTTCAACCATGGCTATGGCAGTGGGATATCCGTATTTTTCCAGCAAATTACTCTCTAGGCTGCCGGCATTCACACCGATGCGGATGGGGAGACCCGCTTCTTTCACTTTGGTGAGCACCGCCTCAACCCTTTCACGATTTCCTATATTCCCGGGGTTGATACGGATCTTGTCGGCACCACCGTCAACAGCCAAGATGGCCATCTGATAGTTAAAATGGATATCAGCCACCAGCGGCACACTCATACGTTTCTTGTATTCAGGAAGCGCCATTGCGGAAGCCTCATCGGGAACGGTAACGCGGATGATCTGGCACCCCGCCTCCTCCAACCGCTCAATCTCCTTCAGTGTGGCCTGGATGTCATCAGTCTTTGTGGTGGTCATGGACTGAACAGAGACGGGTGCGCCGCCTCCCACAGCCACATCCCCCACCATCACCTGACGGGTTTCTCTTCGCTTTATCGGTTTTGTCGATTCCATCGTGACAGAAAAATTAGGCTTTCTCCCGCCTAAAAACCAGCGAATTGGCTATTCTACCCTCGGAGCAAAAGGGCGACGGAGATATTCTCTCGCTTCGGCCATGGCGGCTGTGTAGTTGTCCAGCCTTACTGCCGACCGATAGTCCCTAACGGCCAGACTTCTGTCGCCGCGCATGTCATGGATCTTGCCTCGGAGCAGATAACCAAAACCCAACGGAGTATCCAGTTCAGTGTTGAATTCATCTATGGACTGGGTCACCATTTTCATGGCCCGGTCGGTGTCCCCCCTGTAAAAAGAGAGCAGGGCGTCCTGGTACTTCAGCGTCGGTAGCCAACCTTTAATCGAAAGAGGCGGCAATATCTCTGCCATTTCAGTGGTCAGCCTGAGATTGGCCTCAGCATCGTCCAGCCTGTTAAGCCGGATGAGACTCTCCGTGTAGAGATGCTGGTTGTAAATACTTTTTGGCAGGCGCTCCACCAATTGCTGAGAAATGGTCAGCGCATTATCAAAATCCTGATCCATCCAGAGATAAACAAAAACAAGGATCTGGGAAGCCTCGATCCATGCAAATTCACCTTTGTCAGCTGTGATGGTCATATGTTCAATCCCCAGTGCTTTATCGGCTTCAATCCCTATCAATCCCGCGAAAAACCGAACAAAGCCGGACATTTCCCCGGCGTAAAAGTTGAGAATTCCCATAGGGAAATAGGTGTCCCAAAGCTCTCGGTTTTCATTGTGAACTGCCCGGATACCGCTATATCCTTTGATCCCTTCCCTCACCACACTAATCCACTCCTTCTTCCCAAGATGAACCCGCGCCTTCAGCCCTTTCGCAGCCGCCGCATAAAGCCGGTATTCCGGCTCTTCAGGATACTGTTCTACATAACCATCATAGACAGGAATGATCTTCTCTAGAGATGCTGAAAGGGTATCGTAACTGGCTTCAATACCGTCGTAGGCTTGGGCTCTCAGCCATTTTGATACGGCCCAAGTGAAATGGACAGTGGGATGCTCGGGATGACGCTCTCTCACTTCAGACAGTATCGATACAGACTTATTAAATTCGTAATTATAGAAAGCATAGATCCCCTCCCACAAGCGGTCATTTCCTGGGCGGTCGGCGGCGACAGAGACAGTAAAAAGCGCGAAGATGAAAATCTTTTTTATACGCAACCGTAAAGAAGAAATCTGGATAATTTAAGATGAGGTGAGTCTATTCAGAAGACCGGTTCGCCAACAAGAGCCACCCTTTTGCGGCGTTGTCGTCAGAACGGATTGAGAGGCTCTTCTCCCACGCTGCCACAGCCATCTGTTTTTCACCCATATACCAGTAAGTGGCACCGAGACCATTGAAAACATCTAAATCTGACGGCACGATTTCCATGGCGTCCTGGTAGGCTCTCAGTGATAATCGATACATACCGTTCTCCCGGTAAAATTCTCCGGCAGTTTTAAGAGCGTTCACGAGCCATGCAGAACTATTGGGATTGACAGAGAGGGCATTAGCGAAGGCACGACGGCTCAAATCTGTGAATCCCGTCCTGTCATATTCCAAGCTCATGATGTAGTAAACCTCCGGCAGAAACATGCGGACTTCCTGATGGTTGGGGGTGTAGCCGAGCATCTCCTCCCATGCTGAAGCAGCTTTGCCCCACTCAAATGCACGGTAGTAACTGAGTCCGTGCTTATATCTGAGCGAAACGTTCATGGGATCTCTAGGCAGTACGCCTTCATAAGTAATGGCGGCGTAAAGATAGTTTCCCTGACTGAAGTAGAGGTCTCCCAAAGCGACCCCTCCTCTGGGGTCCGATTGATCAATGGTCATGCTCTGCTTGTAAGTTTTCTTGGCCGATTCCAGATCACCTGTCGCCTCATGGGCCTGGCCTTTCATAAAAACAAGGGACGCGCTTTGCGAGAAACGGCTTGAATTTTCACCGGCGAGCCTAAGCACCTCTGCATAGTCCCCTTTATCCAGGTTAGCACGGACATCCTTCAGGAGTTTCGCCGGTCCGTTGGGTTGCTTCTGAGATACTTCCTGCATGAGGTCCTTAGCCATGGACTTTGTTGCAGATTTTCCGCTATAACGGGATAGTGCCTCAATAGTAGGTCTATGATTCGGATCCAGTTGAAGAGCTTCACGAAAAGCAAACCGTGCGTTGTTGGTCTGCCCCGTATGAGTATAGAGTGAACCTAAGAAAAAATGATGGTCCGCATCGCTCGGCTCCGAAGCAATCAGCCTGAGATAGATATCTTTTGCATCACTGAAGCGACCTTCAGTTTCATACTGAAGAGCTAGGTCCCGCTGGGCTCTTCTGTCTTCAGGTCTGTCAACAGCGGCTGTCTTAATTATCTCCAAACGCTGGCGGTGTACCTCTTCGGTGGAACGAGTATCCAGAGGCTTCAGTGCCATCCTGGCACTTCTCATCTTACGAGTGGATGTGTCCATATGGTTCGTCAGTTTATAAATATTATCAGAAAGCTTGTATGGGCTCTTCGGCTTGGGGATGGGTGTCGATGCAACCAATGTCTTTGGTTTGGACGCCGTTTTCTTCTTGGAAGCCGCCACCACGGGAGTCAGTTTCTTTATATAGTTCTGTGTCGTTTTGGAAGGAGCAAGTTTGTGTGCTTTTTGAAAATCGCTGAGAGCACCTGCATAGTTCTTCTGTTTAATCCGCTGCTTCCCCCTACCGATATATTTCTTGGCCTGAGCAGCCTGTGCCGACTGATTCGAAGAACCGGATTTTTTACTGCTCGATTTCTTTGGGGAACTCTTCTTCTTTCTCGTCTGTTTCTTCTGTACGGCTGCGGCCGGACCAGCAAAGACAGGTTCAGGTAAACTGCTAACAATAAATGACAGCGCCAGAAAAAAACTAGTATTTCGGATAGTTTTATTCAATGCAAAGACCTCTTACGCAAATATACAATGTTCGCTCAATATTTGGCTTAATGTTTTTATATTCAGCCCAAGAGACCACAATGCGTTTCCAATTCAGGAGATTAATACCATGCCTTATATTGTTTTTCTCCGTCTTTCTTCATGGAGAAATCAGGGTTGAAGGGATCAGTATCGAAGAGAAAACCAATGGTACTCTTATATCCATACATCTCAATGATCATCTCCCCAAGGATCAAATCTCTGGGTGGTTCAAGGAGACAGGGTGGTTCTATGTGACTCTGCATGGTGTAACAGTAGACACAAACCGGGTCTGGCCTTTTACCCGGACGGGCGCCGTCACCGGTTTTGAAATACACCAAGTGGCTGAATCAGCACAGCTGAATTTCCGCCTGAGGCAACAGGTGGAAAATTTTGAAATTGTTTCCACTCTTGAAGGAAAAGTGAATCTGACTCTTCGCCTGCCTCTGGCCGAATCGGCGACGGCCATTGCGAAAGCTGGTGACCAGCCGTCAGCTCAGGAAGTCACAGTGAGACCGCCGGAGGAGCTGACATGGCGGGCGGCTGTACCCTACTCCCTCATATTCCTGGGAGTGGGTCTTGCGGCAAAAGGTTCACTCCGATCTGAGGATGAAGCGATGGGTACCGGTGTACTTATGATCCTGGCAGGATGGCTCCTGAACTCAAAGGTCAATAGTCAGGACTGAAATGACTGACCACTTAAACTATTTCGCACTTTTCTATGTGGCGGGCATCATTGTATTTGGACTTCTTATGCGTATTCGGTACCGAAGTAAAAGAGACAAGAACCTACAGGAGTCGGAAGAAAAGAAGCGGGTGTATGATGCCATG
>DTTI01000040.1:0-46379 GCA_012964825.1 Candidatus Neomarinimicrobiota bacterium | reverse complement strand
GATGCCATGAGCCACCGGAGAGAGCGTGATGTGGCGGATGATTCGTGAAGCGGGTTCTTTTTCTCTTTTTGGTTTCCACTGCTTGCGCATTCTCTCCCGGGGACAGTCCGCCTAAGCAATTGACACCAAAAGAGTTGATAGCTGCAGTACGGGAAATGACCTGGCGCACACATTCCACTGCTGCGAAAAAGCACCACAACTTTATTAAGTGCGGCGTACCTGTCCTGAAGCAGCTGGCCGAAACGGCCCCCGCCCTGGATGCCGAAACCAAAAAACAGCTGAGCGAGCTGGGGATCGACACTGAGAGATCAATGGCCGGTTTTGGCCGACCGGAAGGTTTGGAGTGGCACTACGATACTGGCATTTTCAGAATTCACTACACACTGGAAGGATACCATGCGGTAGATTCAACGGACTCAGACAGTGACGGCATTCCTGACATGGTTGAGCTGATGGCAGCTAGTGCTGAGGAAACTTTCGCTGTTGAAATCGGACAGCACGGCTACACACGTCCGCCCTCTGACAGATGGTACTCCGATAACGGCGGCACCGACGCCTACGACATCTATATCCTTGATCTTGGGGATCTCCTGTATGGGTATACTCAGTTCGAGTACCTGGCCTATTTCATGTCCGGAAATAACGAATTCTCCGAAGTAAAAGAAGAATACGCCGCATCAAGCTTTATTGTCATGAACAACAATTACAACTCATTCCCGTGCGAAGAAGCTGCCTGTGTACAGGTCACTTTCGCTCACGAATTTTTTCATGCAATCCAGTTCGGCTATGATGCCTGGGATAAAATTTGGTTCCTGGAAGCCACGGCCGTCTGGATGGAGGATGAAGTTTACGATGACTTGAATGACAATTACTTTTTTTTGGAGTTGTGGATGAAACAGCCTCAGGTAGCGCTGGACTATGCACGGGGACCTCACTGGTACGGCAGCTGGATTTTTTTCCGTTACCTTTCCGAGCATCTTGGCGGACCTGCCACCATACGTAAAATGTTTGAACAAAGTGTTGAAGATGTTACCAAAGATGAGTCTGACAACAGTATCTATACCATTGACCAGGTATTACGTCGTCGCGGCTCATCATTTAGAGAAGCGCTGAACCTAATGGCCGTTGCCAACCATTTGATGACATCAGATAGTGAAGCTGGCGACTACCGCTACGAGGAAGGTGACGCCTACCGGGAATACGGAATTGAACCGAGGTTGCACCGCTCTGTGGCACTGAATGGTTCTGGTGCCATGGTAGAATATACCGGTAGCGAACTGATGCACAACGCCACTCACTACATCGGTTTTACCTTTCCGGAAGGTGCCATAGAAATGAATTTTGAAAGCTACAACGACAGTTTACGCTATAACATCAACGGTATCCAGGAAAGCTGGAGAAGCTTTAACGTTTACCGGGCCCGGGGACAGACGATCATCCCCATTCCGGCAAGCACGGATATGTTCACGGTGGCCGTTGTGACAGATACGGTCGAGAGTGTAAGGTACCACTACAGTCTCACTGTGGACACTGATGTAATCATACCCACCGTCATTACACTTTCGCCAAACTTCCCCAACCCCTTCAATGTCACCACCACACTCCGATTCTTCCTCCCCACCTGGGAAGAAGTGGCGCTGTCCGTGGTGGATCTAAAAGGACGGGAGGTAAAGAGAATAAGACTGGATGATGTCCAGGCAGGCTACAACGAAGTTACGCTGGAAGCGAGAGAGCTCCCCAGCGGCCCTTACATTATAAAGCTGGATGGTGAGACGGAAACGGTAGCAAGTAAAGTGATGCTGATAAAATAAAGTGGCGACCTATGCAGGTAGTTCATCCGCTGAAGCCATTGCCATTAGGTTGTCGTAACCTCCAATTCCTTTTCCGTCAATCACAATTTGAGGCACACTCATTCCACCACCTGTAATTTTCTTCATTTCTTCTCTGCTCATACCCTTCTCCTGGATGTTGATCTCTTCATACGACCAACCCTGCTCATCAAAATAGCGTTTCGCCATTTTGCAATAATGGCACCAGTTTGTTGTATATATTTTGATATCGCTCATTTTTGACATCACTTCATTAACCAGAATCTACAATGTTTATTCCGAGACCGCTATCGGGTTCCTGACAGTTTTCTTTTCATTATCAGCATAGAGCTGTCCACATGCAGCATTGATATCTTTTCCCTGGCTCCACCGCACCGTCACCATGCTTCGTCCCCCCATGACATTTGAAGTGAATTTTTCCAACTGGTAGGCCGTAGGTCTTTTGAATGGTTCCCCGGCAATGGGGTTATACGGAATTACATTGAGTTTGCAGTTTAATTTTTTCATAAAGGACGCGAGCCGGCGGGCGTCCGCGGGAGTATCATTTGTGTCACCCATGAGAACGTATTCCAGCGTCACCCGTTTACGTGATCTGTCCGTATACTCTTTCAGCGCTTCCAGACAATCCTTTATACTGTACTTCTTATTAATGGGCATAAGGTTTGCACGTTGAGTTTCATCCGTTGCATTCAGGCTGAGGGCAAGCTTGAAAGGGTGCCTCTCTTTGGTGAATTGTCTGATCCTGTTGACTATGCCCGCTGTAGAGATTATGATCTTCCGGGCACTGATGTTCATTCCATTATTATCATGTATTATGTAAGCTGCTTTAAGGACACTCGGGTAGTTCAACATCGGCTCCCCCATACCCATGAACACGATATTAGTAATCCGTTCGCCGGTCTCCCGCCGCACCGCCAAGAGTTGCCCAACAATCTCACCAGCTGTCAAATTTCGGAGCAGTCCCATCTTAGCTGTGGCGCAGAACTTGCAGTCCAGAGGACATCCAACCTGAGATGACAGGCAGACGGTCTTTCTTTTCCCTTCAGGAAGAAAAACTGTTTCTATCTTCAGTCCGTCCCTGAGTTTGAACAGGAATTTTTGTGATGATGTTTCGGCGGAAGGAACCACATCCACAATTTCAGGAATATCCATTGAAGTTGATGACCGGAGTTGTAATCTGAATTGATTGGGCAGGTTTGTCATTTCGTCAAGGTCGATAGCAGCATGCTCATGAATCCACGAAAATAGCTGGTCACCCCGGAACCGCTGCTCACCCAACTCCGACACAAATTGCCGAAGTTCATTTCGCGTCATTCCCATCAGTTCAACTTGAGAGGTCATCTTATTCTTAACTCTTTGAGGGGATTGAGGATCAGCTCCCGTTCACCACGCAAAAAGTCGTAGGCGACCCAACCGATGGTAGTGAGCGGGGTGATGGTGGTCCCAGTTTTATAAGCAGAAGATCCCGTCCTGAACAGCTTGCTTAAATTGAAGAATTCTTTGATGGCATTAAACTTGAGAAGGAACAAGACAGTGGTGAAGCCGGCGCCGGCGAGGGCCCCTTTCTTTACCGCATATTCCGATACTGTGTGATCAAATCGAACTTTGTGGATATTCATAAGCAAAATCTCATGCCGCTTTGGCTCTTCCTTCGTCTGGTAGACCAGTTTCGGTTCGAACATGAACAGCTCCCGCCCGAGACGGCGATATGGTATCGTTTCACCCATAACAGTTGTGATGACGCCACCTCGGCCGAGGCCTTTCTCAAAGAACTGTCTAATCTTCGGAGAGAGATAGAACAGCTTCCCTTTCGAATTGTGAACGTAAAGAACAGAGTCAAGCGTTATGGATGTTTTGAGGCCACCTGAAGCGGGAATGATCTTCAGGGAGTCGTGAGTCAGCTCAGCCACATAGCCCGTAATAACATCGCCACCTCGGAGAATCACCTTGTGGCGTACAGTCCCGGTAGCCACTGTGGAGATAAAAACCATGGCCAAAAGAGAGAACTTCATTTGTTGTTGGTGCCTCACACTCTAAATTAAACTAGTTATGACCTTTTCGTGACCAACATTTGTTCAATACCCATAACTGTGAAAATAGCCCGTAATTGTTTCCTGAAAATTAAAAACAGAGTTTTTTTGCTGTCTTTCTAAAATGAAAGTTTTACTTGAGAAAAGTCAAAATTTTGCTATTATTATTTTAGTTACGGTGATTTTTTTATCTCCCCTGTCCGCACAATACAAGGTGGGTTATCGTATTGGATTGGGTATTGGGTTTACGAAACCGGATAAATTCAACGATTCCCTGGTTGAGCAGGAACTGTCCAAGATCGGCTCCGCCTGGTTTCCTCTGAACTACGACCTTTCCGTAAATATTTACCCGTCCCTACGCGTGGGGTATAAAAAACTTTCCACTCGCCTCATCACCTATAACCGGTCATCCGGAGATTACATCCTCCCTATTGTTTACCGGGGAATCACGGCGGAATCTTATTTCACTTTCTGGAAAAGGTTCGAGGCGAACTTTGGCTTTTCACCCATGTACGGTCGGGCCGTCTTTATGAACAAAAAACTGACCGCCAGCGATGAAACCCTGGGCGTGGAGAGTTCCACCACAGCCGAAATTACAAATTCGGCATTTGGATTCTACAGCTGGGTCGGGGTGCGGATGTACCTGTTCTCTTTTGTATCGGTGGAAGGAAGTGTTGGTTACATGTATTCAAAGTTCGGGGACAAATGGAAGGCCAAGAAAGGAAGCTCCAATTTCTCCGGCGGCATTAACATGACCAAGCCGTTTCTGAGAGTTGCGGCCGTTGTGGGATGGTAACCCTTGAGAGCTTTATTACTTGTGGCTCTGCTTTGGGCTGGGCTTCCCGCTCAGGAAGCAGCCGTTGAAACCGAAGAAACTGTACCTGAAGAGGGAACATTCCTCGTAAGTTGCCAGCACCCTATCATGGACAAAGCCCGTCAGGAAGGATTAACAGCCCTGAAGTTGAAAGAGGTACCTCTGTTCCTTGCCATGAGTGTTCGATGTAAGCTTCAGGCAAGACAGGAAGGTGTGGATGCTCCCATGGGCCAGCTATTTCGGGACAAACAATCGACACGCTATGAAGAAGCGAAGAATTTTTCAGGATTGGGAACGTGCTGCGCTACCGTAACAGGAATTATCCTGCTTTACGCCTTCCTGGGTCTTATTTTCGATACCTGGAAATAGGCTGGCATTAAGATCAGCGGATGGATTTTATCACCTAGGACCTTTCCCTGTTCCTGTCTGTTATATAGTGAAAAAGCCCCGCTGGGTGGGATTCTAATCTACACCCTTCGAATTACGAGTCCAAAAATAGGGTGCTATAAGGCAAAAAAAACCCCTTCAAGAAATACTTTAGAAGGGGTTTTTTAGTAGCGGGGATAGGATTTGAACCTATGACCTCCGGGTTATGAGCCCGACGAGCTACCAGACTGCTCCACCCCGCGATCGGTTTAATTTAACACGAAATCAGCCTGCAGGGCAATCCCTCTATAAGGAACCTCAGGACCGTTTGAATTGGAGTATGAGGGGCGTACCGTGGAGGTCAAGTCCCGATCTGAATTGGTTCTCCAAATAGTTGCGATATGAAGCGGGGATGAGATCGTGAAAGTTGCAAAACAGAGATATCTTTGGGGGCCGTGAACCGGTCTGTGTGGCATACTTGATCCGGATATGCTTTCCTCTTACAGCTGGAGGAGAAAGTTGCTCCACGGCTTTTTTCAACACACTGTTAATTTTTGAGGTAGAATGCTTGGTTCTCCAAGCTCCGTAAACTTTTTCACATTCCCCTAGAAGCATGGAGACCCGCTGTTTGGTTTTAGCGGAAATGAATAGAACAGGATAATCTTTCAGGGATGAAAACTGATATATTATTTCTTCCTTTGTTTCTTTCATAGTTTGGGTGCTCTTTTCGATAAGATCCCACTTATTCACGGCCAAAAGAAGGCCTTTCCCCTTTCCGATCACCTCTTCAATGATCTGCTGATCCTGCTTGAAAAACCCTCTTTCCGCATCCGTGACCACCACCGCTACATGGGCATTTTCCAGAGCACGTCGCGTTCTCACGGTAGAATAATATTCTACATCTTCTTTGACTTTAGCCTTTTTTCGGAGCCCAGCTGTATCTATGAGAATGAACTTCTTTCCGTGGTAGCGCAATTCAGAATCGATGGCATCACGAGTCGTGCCGGGAATGTCTGTAACAATGGATTTGTCTTTCCCTATCAGTCGATTCGTGATGGATGACTTACCCACGTTGGGGCACCCCACAATTGCCACCCTGATACTTCCTTCATCATCCTGAATATTCGGGATAGTCCCAAGACCCTCCACCACTATATCTAGCAGATCACCAATTTTCCTACCCCCCAATGCCGAAACGGAGTGGAGGGTCTCTATGCCAAGTCCATAGAACTCAGCAGTGAGAGATTCCATCTCATTGTTGTCAATTTTGTTTACAATAAGTATAGCCGGCTTTTCGGAAACTCTCACCAGATCAGCCAGAATTTTGTCAGACACCACAATGCCATCTTTGCCATCCACCAAAAAAAGAACCAAAGTGGCCTCTTGCAAAGCAAGCTCAACCTGTTCTCTAATGGCTGAATCGATAACATCTGCTTCTTCAGGGATGTAGCCCCCTGTGTCAACCAGCCTGAATTTTTTTCCGTTCCATTCAACGGTCTTATAGATGCGGTCCCGGGTAATCCCCGCCAGCTCATCCACAATAGCATGGCGCTTCTGAACAAATCGGTTGAAAAGAGTTGACTTCCCTACATTGGGTCGGCCGACAATCGCAACTATAGGTAACTGGGGCATAGCGAAATTTAGCTGTGGAAGCTGAAAAACAGAGGTGTGTTTAACTGAGCGCCCGAAGGGAATCGAACCCTCATGACGAGCTTGGGAAGCTCGGATGTTACCTTTACATCACGGGCGCATGAGTTAGCGAAATTTAGCAGGGAGGTGCAAAAATAAATCATAAAAAGAGAAAAATAGCCGGGTTTCTGCTTGACACAAATCACGACAAAATCTATATTCTACCTGCGACTCGCGGGGCATTCCACTTCGGTTCTTGATCCAGTGGGGTCCTATGTTGTAAACATAACTTGGAGTAGTCTATGGCAGATGCTATGCAATTTGAATTTCCTGTCTCTGGCTCCAAGGAGAAATCCTCGGACAAGATTATTGGGAATATAGATGTTAAAAAGAAAAATGCGGAACAGGGCCCGAACAGTGACCTCCCGGAGGTTTTAGGCGAAACTACCCCTACGCACTATACCTTAGAAGAATACTATAAGGAAGACGATCTGGGGCAAGAAGTCCTTCAGAATAAGTACCTCGCACCATGGGAGAATAATCCTTATGACATGTGGAAGCGAATTGCAAAGGCTATGGCTTCCGTAGAGAAAGATGTTGATCTTTGGTACAAGAGATTCTTTACCATTCTTGAAGATTTTCGATTTGTCCCCGGAGGCAGGATTATGCATGGTGCCGGACGGGATGACATTACCACGACACTAAACAATTGCTACGTTGTGGCCATCAAGAAAGATTCGGTCAAGGCTATTTATGATGCCATTCAAGATGAGGCTATTACCTACAAATATGGTGGTGGGTGTGGCCACGATCTTTCCGTACTCCGCCCCAGCGGATCGGCCATCGGCGGGACCGGTGGCGAATCGTGCGGACCTACCGGCTTTATGAATCTGTTCAGTGAAAACACAAACACCATCGCCCAACACGGAAGGCGCGGTGCGAACATGCAGACCATCCGTGTGGATCATCCAGATGTGTGGAAGTTTATCAGCATCAAACGCGGTGATGTGGATATGGTAAAATATTCTAACATCTCCGTGTTGCTTACCCATGAATTCATGAAGGCGGTTGAGGATGATACAGATTTCAATCTGAAATGGGGCGACAAAAAATACGACACTGTCAGAGCCCGAGATCTGTGGGAAGAGATTGTTACATCAGCCCACGAAAGTGCCGAACCGGGCATCATTTTCTGGGACACAATGACAGACTATCACAATGCAGAGTACTGTTCACCCCTGGTCTCAACGAATCCCTGCGCTGAACAGCCGCTCCCTGACGGCGGGTGCTGTAATCTTGGTTCCGTCAATCTGGACCGCTTTGTAGATGAAAATAGCCAGTTCATGACTGACGCCTTTCGCGAAACCGTCGCTATCGCCACTCGCTTTATGGACAACGTGGTAGAGTATAATGTCGACCGGCATGCATTGGATGTTCAGAAAGAAAATGCGTCGAATGACCGCCGTGTTGGTATCGGACTTCTCGGCCTTGGAGATATGTTCATTAGAATGGGCATCTCCTACGACAGCGATAAAGCCCTAGAGGTGGCTGATAGAATTTGCAAAATTATGCGGG
Source organism: Candidatus Neomarinimicrobiota bacterium (assembly GCA_012964825.1). Classification (NCBI taxonomy): domain Bacteria; kingdom Pseudomonadati; phylum Fidelibacterota; species Fidelibacterota bacterium. Next base: position 38,136 of record DTTI01000040.1, on the reverse strand, counting down.
ACACCGCCTATGAAACATCTGTCCAGGTCGCCAGGGAGAAAGATCCTTTCCCCAATTTTGAGTGGAAGGGATTTTCCAAAAGTAAATTCGTTTCCGAGCTCAGTGTTGAACTCCAGGAAAATATCAGCAAACATGGGATTAGAAATGCAACTCTCCTTACCGTTCCACCCACTGGAAGTGGTGCCATTGTGGCCAGAGTGACTTCCGGTATTGAACCTGTTTTTCAGACCTCCTATTTCCGACGCGTTAAACAGAATGAAGGTCATGGTAACACCTTTAAGGAATTCAAGGTCTACCACCCTGGTGTTAAAGAATTATTCGGAAATGACAAGAATCTTCCTGATTATGTGGTTACTGCCCATGACATCGATCCTTTTTTCCGAGTAAAAATGCAGGGTGTCATTCAGAAGTATATTGATTCGTCCATCAGCTCTACTGTTAACCTCGCAGCGGATGTTGACAAGGAAACTGTGGCTGAAATTTATATGACTGCCTACAAAGCTGGTCTAAAAGGGATTACCGTCTACCGGGAGAGTTCCCGGGAAGGGATCCTTATCTCAAAGGAACAGAAAGCCAAGGAAACTGACGAAACCAAACCTATAACTCACAGAACAAGCGGTGATCTTCGTCCCCGGTTCAGACCCGGCGAAACTCAGGGTGTAACCAAGAGGATTCGCACCGGAGAAGGCTCCCTCTATATTACCATTAATGAAGACGAACATGGACTGTGCGAAGTTTTCACCACCATCGGTAAAGCCGGTGGTAATGCCGCCGCTCAGTCTGAAGCCATCAGCCGACTCATATCGTTGGCTCTCCGTTCGGGTATTGACCCAAAGGATGTGGTCAACCAGCTAAAGGGAATCAGCGGGCCGAACCCCACTTGGGAAAATGGTCAGCTTATCCTCTCTACACCAGACGCCATCGGAAAAGCACTGGAGTCTTACCTCTTTGCGCGGCCGGTGACAGCCGAAGATACGCCTGAGGAAGTGGTAAAGACCCGCTTCACAATGGTGGACAATTCACCATCGCAAGAGACACCCAACTACAATTCAAGGACAATGACCACCTGTCCTGACTGTGGTAGTGATATCTTCCATGAAAATGGTTGTGTCACCTGTCCAAGCTGCGGCTTCTCAAAATGTGATTAGTTCTTTTATTAAATAATCCTCTTAAACAAGGCCCCAGAAATCTGGGGGCTTGTTTATTTATAACTTGAATCTCATATCTGACATTCCGATCAATTTAGGTCTAACCGTTAGGAGCGGACAACTTTTTCACTGGATCGAAACAGCCGAGGACACTTTCAGAATTATAATCAGGCGTACTGTAATTAAGGCATACCAGATAAATGACAACACGATTGATGTTGAAGTTATGGGAGAAGCATTGGATAAAGAACAGTTGAAGGCCATTTTCGGACTAAGTTTTGATAGAAAACAACTGATGATAATGCTGAAAAAAGATAATCTCCTACATAATCTAATCCCCGCCTACCGGGGTCTAACAATCATGAAACAGGATCCTTATGAATGTCTCATTTCATTCATGGCATCGGCAGTATCCAATATACCGCGCATCATGCAAAACCTCCATAATTTGCGATGGGAAACAGGCTCACCAATTGCCGGAAGTAATGAAAAAGCACTTCCCAACTCTGAGGATATCGTCCGCATCGGTGAAACGAGGCTAAGACAGATTGGTCTTGGGTACCGATCGAGGTTCATCTATCTGACCTGCAAAAAGCTGGTGGAAGAACACATCGCCCTACCACTTTGGACAAAAAAGAGCGACGATGAGTTGCTGGCTTCACTAACACACTTCCCAGGCGTGGGGCGAAAGATAGCTGAATGTGCCATGCTTTTCGGTTACAGTCGACTATCCGCTTTTCCTGTTGATGTATGGGTCCGACGGGCTCTGGCCCGTCTTAGGCCTCCTCTAACAAAAATGTCACCGGTTGATCTCTGTGAATGGGGAAGAAATCGTTGGGGAGAAGCTGCTGGGTTGGCTCAGCAGATTCTTTTTTGTGCAGCCAGAGATGGAAAAATCCCTGACTGAATTTACTGTTCCAGAAGTTCCTTCTCTTTGGTGGCCAAAAGACTGTTCAGCTCTTCCATCCGTTTGTCGGTGATCTTCTGAATCTCCTCGTGGGCGTAACTCCCCTCATCTTTTGACAGGGTGTGTGATTTCTCCATCTCCCGAAGCTGATTGTTGATATCTTTGCGGATATTTCGCACCGCCACACGACCTTCTTCAACTAAGTTGTGAATATGTTTAACCAGTTCGTGGCGGCGCTCCTCAGTCAATGCCGGAATGGAGATTCTAATTACATTTCCGTCATTGTTGGGGTTGAGACCAAGGTCGGCCATCTGGATAGCTTTTTCAATTTCGACTATAATACTCTTGTCAAACGGTTGAACAACAAGGAGCCGTGCCTCCTGAGCTGTGATAGTAGCCAGAGTATTCAGAGGAGTTGGCGAGCCGTAGTACGAAACCTTTACCCCTTCCAATAGTGCGGGAGAAGCCCGGCCAGTCCGGATCTGTGCAAGTTCGTTCCGGCAGTGCTCCACCGCCTGGCTCATTCTGTACTCAGCATCTTTAGTGAGCGGTTCAATTCTTCTCATAGAGCACCTACAATTGTACCAATTTTTTCACCTTTGAGAATCTTCTTGAAGTTCCCTGGACGGTTAACATCGAACACCACAATTGGCAAGTCGTTTTCTCTCGCCAGGGCAATGGCTGTCATGTCCATCACCTTAAGATCACTTCCAATCACTTCCTTGTAAGAAACAGAGTCAAACTTTTCCGCATCATCAAACTTCATGGGGTCTTTGTCGTAAACACCGTCTACTTTGGTCCCTTTCATAATAGATTCAGCTTCAATTTCCGTCGCACGCAATACCGCTGCCGTGTCAGTGCTAAAATAAGGATTTCCCGTGCCACCCGCAAGAATGACAACCCTTCCCTTTTCAAGATGACGAATGGCACGCCGGCGGATGTATGGCTCAGCCAGCTGGGAAATTGAGATAGCAGTTAGGGTCCGTGTCTGGCAACCATCTTTCTCAAGTGCGTCCTGAAGAGTAATGGCATTGATAATGGTAGCGAGCATCCCAAGGTAATCTGCTGAGACTCGGTCCATCCCCTGCCCTTCAGCCAGTTCACCTCTGATAATATTGCCACCACCAATGACAACACCCACTTCAACACCCAGATCCTTGGCTGACTTGACTTCATCTGCAAGCGCCTTTGCTTTGACTGGATCAACACCAAAACCTCTCTCCCCAGCAAGAATTTCTCCGCTCAGTTTGAGCAGAACCCTACCGTAGACAGATTTTGACATTCAGTGGTGTGAGTTACTCGGCTTGGCCGTTTGAAGAGATCGCGTCACCTACCTCAAAGCGTGAGAAGCGGGTAATGGAGATGTTCTCTCCCAGCGACGTGATGGTCTCCGTCAGAATATCCTTAACGGATTTGTCGCTGTCTTTGATAAAGGATTGTTCCAGAAGACAGCTTTCCTGATAAAATTTTTCTATTTTGCCATCAACGATTTTTTCAAGGACGTTGTCCGGCTTACCTGACAATTTGGCCTGCTCAGTAAAGATCTCTTTCTCTTTATCAACCAAAACACTGTCTAGAGCATCCCGCGTTAGGGAAAGGGGATTTGTGGCAGCTATTTGCATGGCAATATTTTTTACAAACAACTGAAATTCGTCTGTTTTGGCTACGAAATCGGTCTCACAGTTTACTTCCACCAAAACGCCAATCCTGTTGCCGGGGTGGATATAGGAAAGAACCACACCCTGGTTGGCCTGGCGGCCCGCCTTCTTCTCAGCCTTGGCAATACCTTTCTTCCGGAGAAATTCAATAGCTTTTTCAACATTGCCCTCACTTTCAAGAAGTGCCTCTTTACAGTCCATGATACCGGCACCAGTACGACATCTTAAGTCCTTTACAATAGTTGCATCAATTGTCATTTAACTTTTCTTCTCTTCTTTCGCGACATCATCAGGCTCCTGAACCTCTTCCACGGTCTCCACCTTTTCTGTATCAAAATCCTGCGCTTCACCATCTTTTGATAAGGCCTCTTTTTCTTCTTCTACAGAAATTCTTTCACTTCCGGCTTCCTTCGATTCAGCATCCTCAGCCATTTCCCTATTCTCAGTAGTGACATCTGCTTCAGCAGTTTCTTCCTCGGCCGTCTCCACGGGTACTGCTCCATCAGCATAAGCAATGGAGCATGCATCACAGATGGCTCTGGAAACTTCACCCACGATCAGCTTTATGGTACGGATAGAATCGTCATTTGCGGGGATGGGATAATCTATGATCTCTGGATCAGTATTGGTATCCACCAGGGCAACCACAGGAATCTCAAGCCGACGAGCCTCATTGATGGCAATGGATTCGTGGTTCGCATCTACCATAAAAATAGCATTGGGAAGTCGCTTCATGTCTTTGATACCGCGGTTAAGGTCCTGAAGCCGGATCATCTCACGCTCCAGAGAAAGGATCTCCTTCTTGGTTGCACTCTCGTAGAGTGGACTCGATTCCTTTTCAAGAAGCTGAAGGCGCTTGATACTCTTTCGGATGGTGGAAAAGTTAGTCAGTGTACCACCAAGCCATCTTTCCACCACGTAGAACATTCCGCATTTATCTGCTTCCTGCTGAATAATATCTTTGGCATTCTTTTTAGTACCGACAAAAAGAACCTCACCACCATCGGCAACAATGTCAGTAAGAAAATCAATAGCCTTGGCCAACCCTTTAAGAGTTTCCTCAAGATTGATGATATGGATACCGTTCCTTTCCATGAGGATATATGGTTGGTAGTTGGGGTGCCACCTGCTAGTAAGGTGTCCGAAGTGTGCTCCGGTACTCAGCAGGTTATCAAAAGTAACTTCCATATAGTGTCCTTACCTCTTGGAGAATTGGAAGGCGCGTCTGGCGCCGCGGAGACCATATTTCTTCCGCTCTTTTTCACGGGCATCACGGGTGAGGAGACCGGCCTTTTTTAAAACCGGCCTTAAATCTGCATTGGCTTCAAGCAGCGCTCGGGAGATCCCATGGCGAATAGCACCGGCCTGACCTGAGAGACCGCCCCCGTTCACGCTTGCGAAAATGTCATAGTCACTGGATTCAAGTACTTCAAAAGGTTTTTCAACAATTTTCTGATCAACGGTGCGCCCAAAATAATCCTTATAATCTCTACCGTTAATCGTCATGTTACCCTTCCCATGTGACATCCGTACACGGGCAACGGCAGTTTTGCGCCTACCTGTTCTTGCATATACAACGTCAGATTTTGCTGTCGCCATAGATTAGAACTCCATCACTTTTGGTTCCTGCGCAGAATGGGGATGATCCGGTCCACTGTAAATTTTAAGGTTACGCATCATATGACGGCCAAGGCTGTTATGCGGAAGCATCCCTTTCACGGCATTCTGAATCACCCGCTCAGGATGTTTTCTTCGCAGGGTATACAAATCCAGCTCTTTTGTCCCTCCCGGATATCCGCTGTGGGAAAAATAGGTCTTCTGCATCTCCTTCTTGCCGGAAACGCGGACTTTCTCTGCATTGACAACAACGACAAAGTCACCCATGTCCATATGAGGCGTGTATGTCGGCTTATGCTTACCCTTTAGAACCTGAGCAACCTCGGATGCAAGACGCCCCAGAATCTTATTCTCAGCGTCAGCAACAAACCAATCCTTTTGGATCTCACCGGCTTTTATCGAATATGTTTTCATCTGTTTTGCCATTTAGTATAGCTAATAAAGCTAGCCAAGAATTGTCTAACTCGACAAGGAGTTTTCCTCACTAGGTGTGGAGGTAAAATTGTCTTTATTTAGCCTATCTACCGATAGGTTTTTACAGGTCACATTTAAGAACCTGAGGGTGAAAAATTTAAAGTTCGAAAAGCTTTCCGCCGGTTATGGTCGCTTTTATGCACCCTTTTAGGGATTCTCCTACAAAAGGTGTGTTTCGGGACTTGGAGTGGATGTGCTCTTTGGCAAAAGTCCACTCTTCATCAGGATCAATGATCGTGAGCTCAGCCTCGGTGCCGGCTGAGAAAAGATCTTTTTCAAAATTCATTACAAGCCGGGGATTAATCGTAAGACACTGGATCACCTTCTCCAGATCCATGCCCAATCCACTGAGCACTTTCCAGACGGCGCCAAAGGCACTCTCAAGACCTATCATGCCACACGGTGCCCAGTCAAACGGAGCCTCTTTTTCCTCAACGGTGTGAGGAGCATGGTCGGTGGCAATGCAGTCGATGGTACCATCTTTTACGGCACTCATGAGTGCCTGTCTGTCATCTTCCGTCCGGATGGGGGGCGCCACCTTGTAATTCGTGTCAAAAGAGTGAAGATCTTTATCAGTAAAAAAGAGGTGATGGGGTGTCACTTCAGCTGTGATGGCCAGTCCCCCGACCTTTGCGCCACGGATCCACTCTACCGATTTGGCTGAGCTGACGTGCGGCACATGGAGCTGTCCTCTTGTCATGGCTGTCAGTTCCAGATCACGGTTCACCATGATCGATTCACTTACATCAGGAATACCTGCCAATCCCAATCGGGTAGACCAAGACCCTTCGTGCATCTGTCCGTCCAGTTTCAGTGTTAGATCCTCGGCGTGATTGATAACCGGCATGCCCAGGGGCCTGGCGTATTCCAGCACTCTTCGCATAACACCGCTGTCCATGACAGGTATACCATCATCGGAGAACGCCACCGCTCCTTCCTGCACCATGGCGCTCAGTTCCGTCAACTCTTTCCCTTTCAGTCCCACCGAAATGGCACCGATAGGATGAATTTTTACGGGAAGCTCCGCCGCTTTTTCCACAATAAAGCGGATCGATTCAGGAGAGTCCAAGGGCGGCTCCGTATTTGGCATTGCACATACCTGGGTAAAACCACCGGCAATGGCGGCTTCGGCACCTGTGGCAAGTGTCTCCTTATCCTCCCTTCCAGGTTCACGAAAATGAACGTGGATGTCGCAGAAGCCGTGTGTCACCACCTTCCCACCTGCATCATAAACTGTGGCACCTTTGGCTGATATTCGCTTCCCCACTTTTTTTATACGGCCGCTGTTGATGAGGATGGAGCCGATGAAACGTTCCCCTTTGATGGGATCGATGATATCACCATTCTTAATGAGGAATTTTTTAGGCAATGCTTTATCGTTCATGATTCCTATGGTTGATCTCCCAACAAAAGGTAAAGTACCGCCATCCTAATAGCGACGCCGTTAAGCACCTGATCCAGGATGATGGCGTTCTCGCTGTCGGCCACATCACTGTCAATTTCAACACCCCGATTCATGGGTCCCGGATGCATTATTGTGATCTGTTTTTTCAGCCGCTCAACCCGTTCTCGCGTTATACCAAACAATTCCCTGTACTCCCTAACAGATGGAATATAACTGACCCCCTGTCGCTCCCGCTGAATTCTCAGGACGTTTACGGCATCCGCCCACTCCAATACTTCATCAACGTCATAATTGACCGCAACACCCAACTCCTCAATGTTCACCGGCATAAGGTTGGGAGGTCCACAAAGCGTCACCTGGACACCCATCTTCACAAGACCGTGAATATTGGATCGCGCCACACGGCTGTGTGTGATATCACCGATAATGGCCACCTTCAGACCGTCCAGCTTTCCCTTCGCCTCCAGAAGACTCATCATATCCAGGAGCCCCTGTGTGGGGTGTTCGTGGGTACCATCGCCGGCATTTACCACAACAGAATTCACATAGTTGATAAGGTGCATATGCGCACCGGGCACGGGGTGGCGCATAACAATACAATCAATCTTCATGGCTTCAATATTCTGTGCCGTATCCTTAAAACTTTCACCTTTCTCGAGACTGCTGATGCTGGCCGAGAAATTAACCGTGTCCGCAGAGAGTCTCTTTTGTGCCAGCTCGAAGGAGATTCGAGTCCGAGTGGAATCTTCGAAGAAGAGGTTAACGATGGTCTTCCCCTGGAGTGTGGGCACTTTCTTGATGGGACGATCAAGCACCTCTCTGAAAGAAGAAGCATGCTGAAAAATCAGCTCCATATCTTCCTTTGGCATTCCCGCCAGGCCGAGAAGATGTCTGTTACTCAGGAATCCCATGGCTCACTGTTGCTTAATCGTATTTCACCAGATAAACCGCATCTTCGCCGTCCACTTCCTTCAGTCGCACCAGCACATGTTCTGTATCAGAGGTGGGAATATTCTTGCCCACAAAATCAGCCTTAATAGGCATCTCCCGGTGCCCCCGATCCACCAGAACAGCTAGAGCCACAGCTGCTGGCCTGCCAAAGTCCATAATTTCATCCAGTGCAGCCCTGATTGTTCTTCCGGTGAAGAGCACGTCATCTGTGAGGATTACCATCTTACCGTCCAGTGAAAAAGAGATCTCCGTCCCCTTCACCTGAGGCTGAATGAGCCGTTCGCGGAAATCATCCCTGTAGAAAGTGACGTCCAGGAATCCTGTCGGTACATCGTTGCCGGATATCTTCTTGAGAGCTTTAGCGAGCCGAGTGGTGATGAATTCACCACGGGTACGGATGCCTATGAGAACAATATCATCAATAAAAGGTAGCCGCTCGGTCAATTCATGAGCGAGACGTGTGAGCGACCGTTCTATTTCGCTCTTATCAAGGAGCTGTTTTCGTTTCTCCGTCATCACCTCTTGATACAAAAAATCCTCCCGAGTGAGGAGGACTTCTTTTTAGCCCTTACCTCCTCTCGGGGATGGTTTAAAGGGCTTCGATCGCCAGGAATTTAAGATACCATTAAACCAACTTCAAAATTGATTAATAACTTTCTCAGCCACGCCCATTTCACTCATTCCCGCAACTTCCAGCACACAATCGATTCTTTCCTTGTCAAACCATTTCAACTGTTTCCGGGCGTACTGGCGCGTATCGATTTTTATCCTTTCAACCATCTCTTCAAAATCCATCTCTCCATCCAGGTATTTCAGAATGTCCCGGTAACCGAGGCTGTCCATGGGGTGACTGGACCGGTCGAATCCGAGATCCAAGAGTTTTTTCACTTCATCGATCCATCCGTTTTCAAACGTCATTTTTGTCCTTCTCTCAATCCGCGGCGTCAGCTCTTCAATATCCATTCTCAGAAAAACGGTGAAGAATCGGTCATGGGAATCACTTTCAGCCTGATGACGAAAATGTTCTGTGGGCGGCTTGCCGGTAATTTGGATAATCTCCAAAGCCCTTATAAGCCGCTTGTGGTTGTTGGGATGAACGATCTCGCCGTACTCCTGGTCGAGAACTTTAAGCTCGGCCAACATCGTATCAGACCCTTCATTCTCCAATCGTTCCTTAAGCGCTGCCCGCACTTTAGGATCGCTGGTGGATTCATCAAAAAGACCCCGTGTCACCGCCCTGAAATAGAGACCACTACCACCACAAACGATGGGGACTTTGCTGCGACTTTTCACATCATCTATGGCTACCTCTACCAGCCCAACGTATTCACCGGCGGAGATCTGCTCTGATGGGTCTCTATCTCCAATGAGATGATGACGGACATGGACCTTCTCTTCATCGGTGGGCTGAACAGTACCGACAGCCATATACTTGTAAATCTGCCGCGAATCGAGACCGATAATTTCACCGTCGAGCCGGCGTGCCAATTCAACGGCTACAGCTGTCTTCCCCACAGCCGTAGGACCCACAAGGGTCAAGACTCGGTTATTGGAAGGTTCAGGTACGCTCAAAGCGCCGGTCGAGTTCATCAAGGGAAAGGTTGACCATGATGGGTCTTCCGTGAGGGCAGTAGTAGGGATGTTGTGTGGCAAAGAGCCTGTCCACCAGCGACTGCATCTCCTCATGAGTGAGGGCATCGCCCGCTTTCACCGCTGCCTTACACGCAAACGATGCAGCTACAGCTTCCATGAATGAAGGCTGGGCCTTTTGCTGATTTCGAAAGGTGTCAATAATTTCAGTTAAAACTTCCCGTTCATTCCCCCACCCCAGTTCAGAGGGAACACCTTCAATCATTACTGTGTTTTTCCCAAACTCTTTCATGCGAAAGCCAATCTTCTCAAGATAGGTCAACAATTCAAGGAGTGTGGAGAAATCCTCAATTGGGAGCTCTACCACTTCAGGGAAAAGAAGTGACTGGCTCGGTAAGGGATGCCCTTCCATGGCACCCATGGCCTGTTCAAACAGGACTCTCTCGTGAGCCACGTGCTGATCAATGATCACCAAACCACTTTTAATCTCCGATACAATATACTTAGCGTGAACTTGCCAGATACTTTCAAGATTAACACCCTCTTCCTCCGTCCGCGTCTCACCCATAGTCTGAACGTACGATTTGGCCCTTTCAACAGACTGGCGCGACAAAATGGAAGAAGGTGTCGATTTTGGAAAAGAAAATCCGGTCTGGCTGCTTGAATCGGGAAACGATTCAGACGATTTGAGGAAATCGGGAACAGTGGAAAGGATATCACCCAGCGCTTTAGTCACCGCTGTTTTAAGCGCATGGTACACACGCCATTCATCTCTGAAACGAACTTCTATTTTCATAGGGTGAACATTCACATCCACTGTATCGAGTGGAACTTCCAGAGTGATGACAAAGAATGGAAACTCTCCCCGGGAAACAAGGGACTGGTAAGCAGAATAGATAGCTGAATTAAGCAATTTATTGACAATGTATCGACCATTGAGAAACAGGCTCTGCTCCCCCCAACGCTTTCGAACCAGATTCAGATTGCCCACATAACCAGTGATGGCAAAGGGTCCAGCTTGGTGATTTACCTCCAGCAGATTCTCCCGGTAGGACGGATCATGGACAGCGGCTATTCGGTCAATGAGAGTCACCGGTGCAAGTGTCATAACCTCTTTGTCATCGGCTGTCAGAGTGAATTTGACATCTGGTCGACAGAGACCAAAACGGCGGACCGTCCTAATGATGTGACGAAGCTCCACCTGGGCACTCTTCAGAAACTTTCGCCGTGCGGGAATTGAAAAGAAAAGATCGCTCACAGATATGGCTGTCCCTTTGGATAGTGCCGCAGGTTCAGGCTGGGAAATTTCGCCGTCCAAAACGGAAATTTCGTAGCCAGAATCCTCACCATTGACAGATGACAACGCTTTTACTTTTGCTACCGAAGCAATACTGGACAGCGCCTCGCCCCGGAATCCCAGCGTATCGATGGTAGAAAGATCCTCTACTGTTTCAATCTTGGAGGTAGAGTGACGAGAGAAGGCAATAAGCAGATCATCTTTCTCCAGTCCAGCGCCATTATCAATGACTTGCATCGATACGTTCCCACCTCCTCTGACAATGACATCAATTTCCGTCGCACCTGCATCAAGGCTGTTTTCAATCAGTTCCTTAACCACAGATGCCGGTCGCTCCACCACTTCACCAGCGGCGATCTTATTTTTCAAATCATCTGAGAGGAGCTTGATCCTACCCATTTCCGCCTTCCATAACTTGAACCACAGCCGCCACAACCTCACTGTGGAGACTTTTCCCCTTTTGTAATAGATTATCCACCTTCTCTGTCATCTCAGCACAATAATCACCATCACCAATATCGTCTAGATTGATCAAAACATTAAGCCGTGCTCCTCTCAGCCCAGCCAAGGCCGCCTCTGCCGCCACGCCGGCGTCGCTGACGGAGTTGGGATTCCCCTTCTCAATGGCGGTTTTCGAAAGTTCCAGTACTTCAAAGCAGAGCTGGGTCACCACAAGAGGGATCTGTGTGACATTCTTTGTGGCAGATTGGATGGCTGCGTCGCGTTCAGCTTTCTGCTTATCGGTCTTTCTCTTCATCCGGAAAGCAACCATAACGTCGTTAAATGCCGCAGTGTCTTCATCCACCAGTGAGGTCAATCTCTTTTTCAGCGCCTGAGCTTGACTACCAAGAAACTCCATTTCTTCCCTTGAATCTTCCATCCCTTTCTTGCCGTGTGTTAGTGCGGCAACCATGCTCACCAGTGCAGCACCCAGTGTCCCCATAAGGGCCGAAACAGAGCCGCCGCCTGGCGCTGGTGAATCGATGGACAACTCATCTGTAAACCCATCCACAGTCATAGATACAAGATCACCACTTTCTCTGAGGCGGTATTCTACAATCCTTTCATTGGGATCAAACTTGCTGACGTCATTGAGACCCAGCGATTCAACGGCGGCATGCACGAGCTGCGATTCGGGCACGGCGGTTGTCTTTCCCTGTGCTGTGAGATAATGACGTCCCGCCATGAGCATCGCCTCTAGCGGGATCAGCCCGACGATTTCACTCCCGGTGACCCGGAGCCACCGTTTACGAGCGCCGTCGCGGACAGCCTCAAAAGCGGAATGGGGCGGCGTAACGGTATAATCAGTGAGATTAATGGACACTTGAGCCTTTCCGTACTCCTCAATCTCCCACCCCACAGCCTTGCAATCTTTCAATAGTCCCGGCACCTTCAAAGCATTGCCGTCCTTGTCACGGACAATTTGACCTTCTTCGTCCCGCTTTGCCCGACCCGCCTCTCTGATGTCCAAGGCGATGTCAGTTGCCATTTTCCTATCACGAGTGTTAAGGTTTACGTTGTAGGCGATGAGAAACTGTCTCGCCCCAACAGCCGTGGCGCCGCTTTTGGCGTTAAACTGAGCTTTTCCGAAATCAGGCTTCCAGTCAGGATCTTTCAGTTTATCAGCAAGGCCTTCGTACTCCCCCGCCCGGACGTTGGCGAGATTCTGGCGCTCGGGCGTTGAAGCTGCATTTTCGTAAAGGTAGACCGGGATTGATAGTTCATCACCCACACGCTTTCCTACAAATTTGGCAATCTCTACACATTCCTCCATTGTGACGCCACGAATGGGAACAAAAGGACAAACATCTGTTGCACCCATGCGGGCATGTTCGCCAAAATGATTTTTCATATCAATAAGTTCGGCTGCTCTAGCGATGGCCTGAAATGCAGCCTCCGTAACCCCCTTCGGCGAACCAACGAAAGTCATTACTGTTCTGTTGGTGGCCTCTCCGGAATCCACATCAAGAAGAGCTACATCTTTTACAGCTGTGATGGCACCTGTGATAGCATCCAGAACGCTCTGGTCGCGGCCTTCACTAAAGTTGGGTACACACTCTACAAGTTTGTCCATATCAATCGGCCATACCTTTCAGATAGAACAAAAGAAACAGCACTACAGCCATAAGTGCAAGTAGTTTTAGAAGTACTGTTTTCTTGGGTCGGTATTTAAAGATGCGTTTAAAGTGAATTTCATAGCCCATTACATGATTCCAAGAGTGAACAAAGAAGAAAAAAATCTGACGAAGGGACCGATGAAGATCCAGAACAGAGATACGCCTGTCATCATACCGAATAGAATAATGGACATAAGCACCCACGGCCCGTATTGTTCCATCTGAACAGCGATATGTTCATATTCGTAAGGTAAAAGCCCTCTGAGAATTTTCGAACCATCAAGAGGTGGGATAGGCAGCAGGTTGAACACAGCCAGAGCAAGATTGATCTGAAGACTGTAAACTAACATGTTCCCGATAATGGCTGTATTCGAGTTAAACATAAAATTTGAGGAGGAAAAACCGATAATCAGAATACCTGAGAAAAATGCGAGGATCATATTCGCCACCGGTCCCGCCAGCGCCACCCACAGCATCTGTCGTTTAGGGTCGGAGAAATAGCGCGGATCCACCGGTACCGGCTTGGCCCAGCCGAAATGAACCAGAAACAGCATGAGCGTTCCAATAGGATCGAGGTGAACCATGGGATTTAGTGTCAAGCGCCCCATCATTTTCGCTGTGGGATCACCGAACTTCATGGCCGTCCATCCATGAGCATATTCGTGAAAAGTAATGGCCAGCAGAATGGGAGGAGCGAGAAGAAGAAAACTTTCTACCATCGTGGATGATACTCCTTGTGGACTTGTTGCAGATAAGTTTTGTCGAGATGCGTGTAGATCTGGGTGGTAGAGATATCAGAATGGCCCAGCATCAGCTGTACCGCTCTCAGATCAGCACCTCCCTCGAGAAGATGTGTAGCAAACGAGTGGCGGAGCGTCTGGGGCGAAAACTTTTTTTCAATGTCGGAATCAGCCGCATATCTCTTCAGCAACATCCAGACACCCTTTCTGCTGATGGCGCCCCCCCTGTAATTGAGAAAAAGGTGATCAGTGTTTTTCCCTTTTTTAATAAATGTTTCTCTTGATCCGTTAATGTATCGCTCTAACCATTTCACAGCCTTGCTCCCAAGAGGGACAATCCGCTCCTTCGACCCCTTCCCAGTGACTCTAAGCCAACTTTTCCCCTCCAAAATATCCAACATAGTAAGAGAAGTCATCTCCGAGACGCGCAGACCCGATGAGTAGAGCAGTTCCAGCATGGCGCGATCCCGTAAGCCAGCCGGCTTGGAAGTGTCAATAACACTTAGAAGATTATCAATCTCATCCACGGAGAGCACTTCCGGGAGATACTTTGGCATTTTAGGCATATCCACCAGCTCTGAAGGATTTGTGTCGGCAGCACCCTCATCCACCAGATAAGTGTGGAATGCTCTGATGACGGAAAGATTTCTCCGGATACTGGAAGACTTCAGATGGGCACTCAGGCCCCGGATATATGCCTGAATTTGAGCGGTTTCCACTTTGTCGGGATCGGATTCTTTTCTGGTGAAATCGAGGTAACGAGAGATATCCCGTTTATAAGCATCCAATGTGTTATGAGCAAGATTCTTCTCGACACGAAGGTACATGATAAATGGCTCTGCGTAAGCTTGCGTCTCTCCTTCTCCCTATTCGAAAGCCTGTTCCACCAGTTCACAAAAAATGTGTCCCGCCGTGATGTGGCCCTCTTGAATGTGCTGTGTATCATCAGACGGAACGCAGATATTCACAACACCCATACTGGCAAGTTTACCCCCACTCTTTCCTTTTAGGACAATCACATTCACACCCATGGATTTGGCCTTCTCCACCGCCTGGACCACATTTGCGGAATTACCGCTGGTGCTCAGCGCCACCAGAACATCGCCTGCCTTGCCAAGACCCTCCACCTGTCTTGAAAAATGAAAATCGAAACTGACATCATTGGACCAGGCCGTTATTAACGAGCTGTCATTGGTAAGTGAAACGGAAGGTTGTGGTGGAAGATCATGTCTTCTTAAGCCTCCTATGATTTCGGTGGAAAGGTGCTGGGCCTGTGCCGCACCACATGACCTTTCCGCCCCTTTTGATGGATTCGGTGATCAGTTCCGCCGCTTTCTGAATTTCTTTTCCACATCTTTCTACCATAGCCTGCTTAACGCTGGCGCTCTCTCAGTTGATCCTCGATAACTTTTCTCTGGGGCATATCAGGCTCCGTGGATGGCGTCGGCGAACGATTCTAAAAGATTTTCCCCTTCATCCGATTCGATAGCTGTTCCGGTAATAATGAAGGAAGCTCCTGCTTTCACTTTGTTCACGGCCGCCGCCTGCTTTCGGATCCCGCCTCCTACTATGAGCGGAATATCAATATTCTTGGCAACAGCCGAAATTATTTCATCAGGAACAGCTGATTCAGCGCCGCTCCCGGCCTCCAAGTAAATTAGTTTCATACCCAAATATTGGCCTGCCAAAGCGTGAGCCACGGCAATATCGGGTCGATTCATGGGCAAAGGGCTGGAACCGCTCATGAATTCGGCAGTGCTGTGACCTCCACCGTCAAAAATCATATAGCCCGTTGGGATAGGTTCCAGACCAAGATCTTTCACCAAAGGGGCGCCGATGACCTGCTCACCGATGAGATAAGTGGGATTCCGACCACTGATGACAGACATGAAGAGAACCGCATCGCAATGAGGACCCAGCTGATTCACCGAACCGGGAAAGAGAATTACGGGTACCTCGGCCATTGATTTGATCTTTTCCGCCCGCTCGTGGAAACCGCTGTCCATAATGAGACTCCCCCCAATGAGGATGCCGTCAGCACCGGAACGATTCACTGACGTCACCAGTTTCTCAAGCTTGCCATCATTCTTCTTGTCAGGATCTATGAGCACGAGATAGCCCGCTCCCTTCTCCTGGCGGACTTTCTCCAGATGTGAATAAACCGTACTCATACGAAAAGCAGATACATCCTTAATAATAATTTTTATCCAACAATATCACTGTACTCATCAGCGGACAACAAATTCTTAGATTGAACAGAACTTGAAAGCCCGATCTTTATGATCCACCCTTTACCGTAAGGATCCTGGTTTGCCAGCTCAGGCTCATCAAAAAGAGCACTGTTTACCTCAGCCATTGTTCCGGACATGGGGGCGTAGAGATCAACCACAGTCTTTACAGCTTCGATGGTGCCGAAAGGTTCTCCCTTCACCGCCACGCTCCCTTCTTCAGGAAGTTCGAAGTAAACAATATCACCTAATTCACCTTGCGCGTAATCGGTGATGCCAATAGTAGCAATATCATTCTCTATAAGAACCCACTCATGGGATTCGCTGTAGAACAAATTAGAAGGAATGTTCATTTCTGTCTAACCCCTTTCTTCTCAATTTCAGATTCTATTCCTCAAAGACAAATGTCTCCAGAAAACCTGTATGAAAATTACCGGCCTGAAAATCACTATTCTGCATAATAGCCTGATGAAATGGGATGGTTGTTTTCGGCCCTTCGATGATGATTTCTTCCAGCGCGCGTTGCATTCTGTTGATGGTTGTATCCCGATCCTCAGAGTGGACGATAAGTTTACCAATGAGGGAATCGTAGTGCGGCGAGATCTCATAACCGGCATAAACATGTGAGTCCATCCTGACGCCGTTCCCGCCGGGTGCATAAAACTCCTTAATTTTCCCTGGCGACGGGATGAAATTATTTGAAGGATCTTCCGCATTGATACGGCACTCCATAGCGTGACCCCTCAGTTTCTGCTGGGCAAGATAACTTGGTATCTCCTCCCCAACTGCCAGCCTAATCTGCATTTTCACCAGGTCCTTTCCCATAACCACCTCCGTCACAGGATGTTCCACCTGAATTCGGGTATTCATTTCCATAAAATAGAACTCTTTTGATTTGCTATCAAAAAGGAATTCCACTGTACCAAGCCCTACATAGCCGATGGACTCTGTGCCTTGAACAGCGGCAGATCCCATCTTTTGTCTGAGCTCCTCATCAATTATCGGGGAAGGTGATTCTTCAATAAGCTTCTGATGGCGTCTTTGAATTGAGCATTCCCTCTCACCAAAGTGGATCACATTCCCATATCGGTCGGCCAGAATTTGAATTTCGATATGGCGGGACTTTTCCACAAATTTTTCCAGATAAAGATCACCGTTGTTAAAAGCGGATTGTGCTTCAGAAGAAGCGGTGACAAAAGCTCTTTCAAGTTGGTCTGTTTCCTTAACGACCCGCATACCTCTTCCACCGCCGCCGGCTGATGCTTTAAGCATAACAGGAAATCCGATCTCAGAAGCAATCTTTTGTGCTTCTCCTACGGAACTTATTACACCATTACTCCCGGGGATCACTGGCACACCGGCCGCTTTCATTGACTTTTTAGCAGTAGCCTTTTCTCCCATGGCAAGAATTGTATCGGCGGAAGGGCCGATAAAAACAAAATCATTATCAGTACAGATCTGGGCAAACTCAGGATTCTCGGCAAGAAATCCGTATCCTGGGTGGATGGCGTCGCTATTCGTCAGTTCAGCTGCACTTAGAATACTGGGTATGTTCATATAACTTTCGGATCCCGGCGGCGGACCAATACAGATAGCCTCATCGGCGAACCGGACATGGAGGGAAAGTTCATCGGCGGAAGAATAGACAGCAACTGTTTCGATACTCAGTTCGTGGCAAGCACGAATTATTCTAAGAGCGATTTCACCTCTGTTTGCTATGAGAATCTTCTTAAACATCAGCTAAGATGGCTGGATTGATTAAAGAAGAAAGGTTTATAATTGATTAGCGATCAGTCCGGTTCAATGACAAAGAGGGCTTGACCGTATTCTACCGCCTTGGCATTCTCCATCAAAATTTTTGAAATCCGGCCGGTCACCTCTGACTCGATTTCGTTCATGATTTTCATCGCCTCGATAATGCATAGTGTCTGTCCCGCTGTGACACGATCCCCTTCTTTCACAAAGGGCGGTGATTCCGGCGAAGGCGCCCTGTAAAATGTTCCCACCATAGGAGAGGTGACCTCCACATTTGTAGAAATCGGTGCAGGCTCTGGTACCGAGGGTCTATTATCCTCCGGTGGTGCAATTTGGATCACCTGAGATGCTGGTACTGAAACCGGCGAATTCTCCATAGGTGCACTTTTAGTAACATGGTATTTCCGACCGAAAAAACTCACTTCAATCTCGTTCACATCACTGGCTTCGAGCATATCGATAATAGTCTGCAGTCTTGCTTTCCAGCTTTCAAACATCCTGTTTCACTCTTTCCACATATTCACCCGTGCGGGTATCAATCTTCAGTTTATCGCCCTTTTCCACAAAAAGTGGTACGTTTACGTTAAGTCCGGTTTCAAGGGTGGCCGGCTTGGTGGCACCCGTTGCTGTGTTGCCGCGAATACCGGGATCAGATTCTGCCACTTCCAGCTCTACAAAAATGGGGGGTACTATTCCTATCACCTCCTCACCAATGAACGTGACATCCATCAAAGTACCTTCCTTGATAAAGATAATTTCATTTGTTACCAGTTCAGCAGATATCGACACCTGATCGTAACTGTCCATATTCATAAAAACAAAGGAGCCGTTTTCGCTGTAAAGGTACTGCATCTGATGATTCTCGACTCTCACAGGTGTAATCTTTTCGCCGGCCCTGAACGTTTCGTCCACTGCCTGCCCCGTAACAATATTCTTCAGCTTTGTCCGGACAAAAGCGCCCCCTTTACCCGGCTTCACGTGGAGAAAAGACAAAATCTTCATCCGGTGACCTTTATGCTCGATCACCATACCAGTACGAATATCCGCTGTTGTTGCCAATGAGGTTCTCTCTAAAAAGCTGAAAAATTTACGCCCCTGCATAGGGATATACAATCGGTTGTTCTGTTGAAGGATCAAATCTTCTGCCTTATTTACTCTCTCTCAAAAAAAAAGCGGGTTGAAGCCCGCTTTAGCTTGGAAATAGGAATTACTGGAAACTAAGTCGCTAGCTTAGAGGACCTTGTGAATCAGAAATGCAACTGATGCTATCAAGGTAATAAAAATTAGAGAAACCCCCATGTTCCCGTTCTTAATCTCTTCCCATTCTTCAATATCAGTGGACATCCAGTCAAAGACTTTCAAAGCCAGACCGATACCGATGGAAAAACCCAGTGCGGCAACGACTGACCAACCAATTGCCCGCAAGTAGCTATTTATAATAGATTGCCATCCAAATGGATCTAATTCCATGGTTCTCTCCTTTTGGTTGTTTAGAGGTATTTCACTTTTCGAACAAACTGTGCTGTATTGATTTTACCTGATAACAGTTGTTGCAAATCTACTTTTGCTGCTGTAGTCACCAGCCTGAAGCCTTCACCGAGAGGCACATCTACCGAGACAAAAAAAGTTTCCGGCTCGTAACCTGTTTTCATGGCCTGGCCGGCAGCTATGTAGCCCACAAGCATAACCATTTCAAAATTGTTACGATTACTTGCCAATGTGATATAGAAAGAGTCTTTACCTTTTTCGTCAGGAACAATTTTCATTTTGTCCCCGGATGTCTCAACACGGTAAGCCTTCGCAGTTTTTTGAACTTGACTGAAATATTTTTCATTGCCGAAAACCGGCTGAAAAGTGAGAATGAAAAAAACTGTTATAATAATCGGTTTCTTCAATAATCTCTCCTGGCTATCTACTTGAGGCCCGGCGAATTTAGTAAATGCTCTTCGTGAATTCAAATCACTTTCCTCGATAAACCACTTCCTTCCCCGATTTGAATACTCTATGAACTTTGTTCCCGCCCACATGATACGGAATTCTTTCAAGTCTGTCCACATCCCAAATGACAACATCCGCCTCCATTCCGACTTCGAGTGAACCGACACTCTTGTCCCGTCCCAGAGATTTCGCTGCAATTTGTGTAGCAGCCATAAACGACTCCTCCACCGACATGCTAAGATAGAGACAGGCAAGACTCATAATGAACGGCATGGATTGTATGGTACAGCTGCCAGGATTGAAGTCTGTGGCGAGTGCTACGCTAATGCCGGCATCTATCAGTTTTCTTGAGGGAGCGTAAGTTTGCTTTCCAAGAAAAAAGGTAGTCCCCGGAAGCAGGATTGCCACCACATCGGCTTCCGCCATCTTGCGAATACCTTCATCGCTTACATGCATAAGGTGGTCAGCTGAGAAGGCACCCACTTCCGCCGCCAGTTCGGCTGCTCCAGAATCAACAAACTCATCGGCGTGAAGCCGTGGTTTCAACCCATGTTCTTTGCCCGTTTCCAAAATTCGGCGTGAACTGTCAACATCGAACCAACCGTTTTCACAAAAAACATCACAGAATTGAGCAATACCCTGTTTCGTCACGGCGGGGATCATCTCATCACAGATGAGATCAACATAACCGTTCCTATTGTCGGCAAATTCATTGGGAAAATCGTGAGCACCCAAAAAGGTGGGTACCACATTGATGGCGACGGAATCAGCCGCTTCTGACAAAACTACCAATGATTTCAGTTCAGATTTGGTAGACAAGCCGTAGCCGCTCTTTGCCTCAACGGTCGTTGTCCCCAGGGAAAGAAAATCCTCAAGATGCCGCTTTGTCAATTCTAGTAGCTTCTCTTCCGGCATCTCCCGCAATGCATTTACACTGGCACGAATTCCTCCCCCCTGATCTGCAATTTCCTGATAACTCGTTCCAGAAACACGCATACCAAATTCATCGGCTCGTGCTTTGGCAAAAACGGGGTGTGTATGAGCATCTACAAAGCCAGGTGTTACGAGCCGGCCGTAAGCGTCCACTTTTTCATCGGCATCAGGCAGACTTTTATCAATCTCTGATATACGCCCTTCTTCGATAATCATATCCATACTGGTCTTTCGGATAATATCTTTTTTTTCTGAATTGTATGTGGTCAGTTCGCCTATATTCGCAACCTTTAGTGTCATTATTTAAATAGTGGGGCTACGATTTAAGCATGGGAATTTTGATCACGGCATCACGTGCATTTTTCTGAGCCCGTTCATACCCCGCATCGGCATGGCGTACAATACCGATGCCCGGATCGTTATTCAGGACACGCTCCAGTCTTCCGGCCATCTCAGGCGTCCCGTCAGCAACAATCACCTGGCCGGCATGGATTGATAGCCCCATCCCAACTCCGCCGCCGTGATGCACCGAGACCCAGCTGGCACCGCTGGCGGTGTTGAGAAGCGCGTTCAGGATAGGCCAATCGGCGATGGCATCACTACCGTCCTTCATTCCTTCAGTTTCCCGATAAGGTGACGCCACCGAACCGGTATCCATATGATCCCGACCGATGACAATAGGCGCCGAAATTTCACCGGAAGCGACCATTTCATTCATGGCCAGGCCCAGCTTTGCCCTGTCCCCATAGCCGAGCCAGCAGATCCTTGCGGGGAGCCCCTGAAATTGAACTTTTTCGTGCGCCATCTCGATCCAGCGGCAGAGTGCCTTGTCTTGCGGGAATAACTCAAGAACTTTTTCATCGGTCCTAGCGATATCGTCAGGATTCCCTGAGAGCGCTACCCAGCGAAACGGCCCCTTGCCGTCACAAAACAGCGGACGAATATATGCCAGCACAAATCCGGGATAGTCAAACGCTTCTTCAAGCCCTCCTTTCTTTGCCTGGCCCCTGAGATTGTTCCCGTAATCAAAAACAATTGCGCCCCGTGCCTGCATCTCCACCATTGACCGGCAGTGATTTGCCATCGCTTGGTAAGAAAGATGAATGTATTTGTCCGGATCGTTCTGCCGCACCGATTCCACAGCATCCCACGGAATTTCGTTAGGAATATAACCGTAAAGCTCATCATGAGCCGACGTTTGATCTGTCACCATATCTGGAATAATTTCCCGATCCAAAAATTCCGGAAATAAGTCGGCAGCATTGCCGAGGAGTCCGATTGACTTGGCCTCTTTTTTCTCTTGAGCTTCCTTTGCCAGTTGGAGAGCTTTATCAAGACTCTCCGCCATTACATCTATATAGCCCGTATCTACTCGCCTCTGAATCTTTTTACTATCTACCTCAACAGCAATCATCACCGCTCCATTCATGGTCGCAGCCAGCGGTTGAGCACCCCCCATGCCGCCCAATCCGGCCGTCAAAATGAGCTTCCCGCTCAAATCACCACCGAAGTGTTTATCAGCAGCAGCAGCGAAAGTCTCGTATGTCCCTTGCAAAATCCCTTGAGTACCGATATATATCCAGCTCCCCGCCGTCATCTGCCCATACATAATTAGCCCAAGCTTGTCCAATTCACGAAAAGTTTCCCAGTCAGCCCAGTTAGGAACGAGCATGGAGTTCGATATAAGCACCCGTGGTGCGTGGGAATGTGTTTTGAAAACGGCTGCCGGCTTACCTGACTGGACAAGCAAAGTTTCATCACTTTCTAACTCTTTCAACGCGATGAGAATAGCATCGAAACATTCCCAGTTTCTTGCTGCTTTTCCGGCCCCACCATACACAACCAATTCTTCAGGAATCTCAGCAACATCCGGATCGAGATTGTTCTGGATCATCCTGAAGGCGGCCTCTTGCTGCCACCCTTTACAGGTAAGCTCAGTACCTCTTGGCGCGCGTATTTCCCTCTGCTCAGTCACGTAGTAAATAGAATTTAAAGCCTGACTTTTTTACTTGGAAAGTTCATCAGCAATAGGAGAAAAAAATTCAATGGCAGACTTATAGGCATCGTAAGAAAAAACGGCAACTCCGCTGAGACCTGTCACCCGGCTGTATTTGATCTTGTCCCTTGTATCCAGTGCCTCCTGATTAAACGCTGCAACTCCCATGATAATTCCCGGCCAGTATTTTCGTGGCACTGATTTATAAATGTTATCGATTTCTTCAGCAAATTCCCTCAGTTCTGTAGCATAATTCATGGGCACCACATAATCCACAAGTCCTTCAGCCAGCCATCTGTCCCATTCTTGAAAATATCTGCTCCTGGCAATAGAGGGGTTTGGCTTTACAGCTGCAGTGAGCAGGCACTCGGGATTCTTACTGAGAACAAGACCGCTGAAGTTTTTCACAAGTTTTGTCAAGGCTTTCCTTCTGAATGTCGCCCATTTATTAAACAAACGCTGTTTCTCATCGTTACCCTTGTTAACATATCCGTTGCCGTTATCGGTCAATAACTTCAGAGGATCAACACCGTGTTGACGTTCGAAGTTTATCCTCGCGGCCATGTTGTAACCGAAATCAGAATCGCCATAACGAATGTAATCAAGATGAATTCCATCCAAATCGTAGTTTGAAATCAGCTCATCCGCCACCTTCTCAAGATAATTGAAGACTCCAGGGTGCGACGGGGACAAATATTTCTGAACAACCATTTCTTCGCTGTCTGACAGAGTACCAGTGGAAGTTGTTATACCAAGAGAACTTCTGTCCATCCACTCCGGAAATTTGTTAACGATATGATCGGGACTTTCCGGGGAACGGTGAGAGGACCATGCCAGAAGAACGTTAATCCAGGCGTGAACTTTAAGGCCGAGAATGTGACCTTTTTCAACCGCATATTTCAGAGGATCGAACCGCGGATCAGCGACGAGTTGAGATTTGATGACGAACTGACTGTTGTAAAAGGCATCGCCCCGCCCGCGAACCTGAAGGAAAACATGATTGAAATGATGAACTTTGGCAAATAGGAGCGCCCGGTCAATCTCCTCTGGCGAAACCATGGAATGCCTGACAACCCATATGGCGCGGAAGTCAAGGTTGGAAGCGGAAGGTTGCCCTTTCACGAAACCTGCACAAAAAAGAAAAAAGGCAACCAAAACAGCTGCCTTTTTAATCCTGAGCATCAGTTTTTTGCCGTTCCTAATCTTCAGTGGGGTCCGCTTTAGCCTTCGCCTTCTTCTTTGAGGACTTTCTGCTCTCTTCTTCTGTACTTTCTGATTCTATGCCTGCAAAATCGACAAACTCTAGCATGGAAACGGAGGCACAGTCGTTGTCGCGGAAACCGAGTTTCGTCACTCTGGTATAACCGCCCGGCCGATCAGCATAATGAGGTGCAACTTTATCAAAAAGGAGCTTCACGATGTCAGGCCTCCTGATGTGCCTGAGGACTGTTCTCCTGTCGTGGAGCGTACCCCTTCGGGCTTTCGTGATGAGAGGCTCGATGAATTGCTGAGTTGCTTTCGCTTTGGCGTGAGTTGTCTTGATCTGTTTGTGCTCGATAAGAGAAGAAGCGAGATTGGATAATGTCGCCTTTCGATGACTGGCATTTCGGCCAAGTTTTTTGACTCTTTTTTGATGTCTCATGTTTACTCTTAACCGTCAGTTTCCAGCATGTATTTTCCCACATCCATACCAAAAGAGAGCTCCATCTCGTCCAGTTTCTCGATCAATTCAGAGAGTGACTTACGTCCGAAATTTTTATATTTCAGCATTGCGTTCTCTTCTTTTGAAACGAGATCAATGATTGTATCAATACCCGCTTCCTTCAGACAGTTGTGACTCCGGACAGACAGTTCCATCTCATCAATTGATCTCTGTAGAACCTCCCGAATATGGAGTGCATCTTCATCAATTTCTTCAGCAACTTCAAGAATGGGATCCTCATCAGAAATCTTGAACATATTGAAGTAAGCTGTCAAAGCGCGGGCAGCGAAACTGACGGAGTTCTCGGGCGTGATCGTCCCGTCGGTGTGAACGATCATAGTAAGGCGCTCAAGACTGTCTTTCGCTGAGGAAACAGGTTCCACATCATAGGTCACCTGGGTGACAGGGTTAAAAATGGAGTCGATGTAAATAGTCCCGATGGGAGATTCAATTCTCTGGTGACTGTCAGCATCGACATAACCTTTTCCCACAGAAAGCTGAAGCTCGATGGTGAAGTTTGCTTTATCATTCATGGTCGCGATGGAAATATCTGGATTCATCACTTTGTACTGTTGTGAAGCACCATCGATATCCTTTGCCGTAAACTGACCCTTACCGCTGAAACTGAGCTGGATCTTGTCCGGTTTGGGATCGGTCAATTTGAATCGTACCTGCTTCAGATTCTGAATAATGTCAGCCACGTCTTCAGTAACACCTTCGAGCGTGGCATATTCATGCAAAACACCATCAATTTTTACCGCATTGATAGCAGAACCGGGGATGCTGGTCATGAGGACCCGGCGCATAGCATTGCCCACCGTAATTCCGGTACCTCTTTCAAGAGGTTCTAGAGTGAAACGACTAAACTCATCAGTGCGCAACTTTTTGTCAACTTTGAACTTTAGTTCACCATTTTTGGATGCCATATTGAGTGTCCTTTTTTAATACTACTTGGAATATAGTTCCACGACCATCTGTACTTTGAGGGTCGCATCAAAATCTTCTTTTTCTGGCAGTTTCGTTACCATTCCAGATAGAGAAGCTTTATCAAGAGACAGCCAACCTGAATCAAGATCACCTCTCACCTGCTTAACGGAGTCATGAATAACTGCCAGTTTCCTGCTCTTGCTTCGAACACCGATCTGATCATTCTCTTTCACTAAATAAGAAGGAATGTTTACAGATTTACCGTTTACAAGAAAGTGCTTATGATTTACCATCTGTCTGGCTGCCGCCCGTGTCGGCGAAAAACCCAGTCTGTAGACGACATTATCAAGCCGGCATTCAAGAATTTGAAGCAGATTCAGTCCTGTCTCACCGCTCATCTTGTCAGCCTTTTGAAAAAAATTTCGAAACTGCCGCTCAAGTAAGCCATACATATATTTGATTTTCTGCTTTTCCTTTAGCTGAAGACCATAATTGGAAGGCCGCCGGCGGCGGCTCTGTCCATGCTGGCCTGGAGAATAATTCTTACGTTCAAGAATTTTGGTAATCTTAGCATTTCCGAATATGTTTTCGCCAAACTTCCGAGCAATCTTTGCTTTTGGTCCAATATAACGTGCCATCGCTTCGCTCCTCTCTTACACCCTGCGCCTCTTGGGCGGGCGGCATCCATTATGCGGAATGGGAGTCACATCCTTAATTGCGGTCACCTCCAGACCGACAACAGCAAGTGATCTGATGGCCGTCTCACGACCGGATCCCGGGCCTTTTACTTCAACTCTCACTCGTTTCAATCCAATATCGAGTGCTATATTGGCAGCTTTCTCGGCGGCCTGCCCCGCAGCAAAAGGTGTGCTTTTTCGAGATCCTTTGAACCCCATGGCACCGCCACTGGCCCAGGCGACCACATTGCCGTGCAAATCAGTGAGTGTTATGATTGTATTGTTGAATGTCGCCTTGATATGAGCAACACCCTCATCTGAAGTGAGAACTTTCTTCTTCTTACGTTGCGGCTTTGCCATAAATCTCCTCTTTTATCCTTTCTTGCCTACTACTGTTTTTTTGCCGAGACCAACAGTCCGCTTTCTTCCTTTGCGGGTACGCGCATTTGTTTTTGTTCTCTGACCATTTACAGGAAGACCGCGGCGGTGACGAAATCCCTTGTATGAGCCGATATCTATGAGACGCTTAATATTCATGGTGTTCTCGGTTCTCATTTCACCTTCAACCTTCATCTTTCCCACCACTTCACGAATGGACGATACCTGATCCTCCGTCAAATCTTTAACACGGATATTACCGTCAACGCCTGATTCAGCGAGCACTTTCTGGGCGGAAGTCCGCCCAATGCCGTAAATGGAGCAGAGTGAAAATTCTACTTTCTTATCTCTCGGTAAATCAACACCAGCAATACGAGCCATAATTATCCTTGTCTTTGCTTATGCTTTGGGTTCGCACAGATAACTCTAACAACACCCTTCCGGCGAATGATTTTGCACTTGTCACAGATTTTTCTGACCGATGATCTTACTTTCATATCACATCTCAGGCAACCGCGTAGTCAGCCGCTTCCTGATAAACTCCGTTACTCAAAATCTGGGCACCATCTTTCCCCACCAAAACTGTATGTTCAAAATGTGCCGACGGCTTACCATCTCTGGTACAAATTGTCCAGCTGTCATCCTTCGTAAAGATTTCCTTATCACCGAGATTCACCATTGGTTCTATGGCAAGGCACATCCCTTCCTTCAGTTCAACACCTTGACCGGGGGACCCATAGTTCGGAACCTGTGGATCTTCATGAAGCTCTCTGCCGATACCGTGGCCGACCAGTTCTCTCACTACTGAAAAGCCGTGTTCTTCCACGTGAGACTGAATGGCGTGACCTATATCAGACACTTGATTCCCATGGGTCGTTTTTTCCACTCCGATGTAGAGAGCTTCTTCAGTTACCCTCATCAAATCTCGCACATCTGAAGCCACGTCACCCACAGCGTATGTTCGAGCACTGTCTCCATAATAATCATCCTTCAAAACGCCACAGTCGATACTAACAATATCGCCATCCTGCAATTCCCGGCCACCGGGAATACCGTGAACCACTTCATCATTGATTGAAATGCAAAGAGTGGACGGGTAATCCATATATCCTTTGAAAGCGGGCTCCCCACCCTGATCCCGTATAAAGGTTTCAGCAAACTGATCCAGTTCCTTTCCG
Organism: Candidatus Neomarinimicrobiota bacterium; assembly: GCA_012964825.1. Classification (NCBI taxonomy): domain Bacteria; kingdom Pseudomonadati; phylum Fidelibacterota; species Fidelibacterota bacterium. The sequence goes on along the minus strand of DTTI01000040.1, from coordinate 10,520 downwards.
GTTACACCGAAAACAATCTTTTCCGCAAGGGCAGAAAGTGTTTCATAAACGATACGGCCGCTCTCCCGGATTTTCCCGATCTCTCTTTCACTACGAATGTTTACCATCTTAAGCACGCTTCCGGCCGCGAATACGGCCCTTCTTAAGGAAACCATCATAGTGTCGCATTAAGAGGTGAGATTCAACCTGCTGAAGCGTATCCAGAGAAACACCAACGATAATGAGCAGACCAGTGCCACCGAAAAATGAGGCAAGATCATAGCCCACATCCATGGTATTCATCAGTATGAAGGGAAAAATGGCAACAAAAGCGAGGAATACAGATCCTGGTAACGTCACCTTACTCAGGATGTTATCGAGGAATTCTGAAGTTTTCTTTCCGGGCCTGACGCCTGGGATGAATCCACCGTGCTTCTTCATATTTTCAGCCACTTCCTGAGGATTGAAAGCGATAGCGGTATAAAAGTAAGTGAAAAAAATGATAGTCAGCCCGAACACTGTCCAGTAGAACCAGTGCTGGGGCGAGAAAACCCGTATTACACCCTGCATGAATTCACTGCCCTGAAAAAACATTGCAATTGTATTGGGCAGGAACATGATAGACTGTGCAAAAATGATAGGCATAACACCAGCAGTGTTCACCCGCAACGGAATGTGTGTGGACTGCCCACCGTAAACCTTGCGGCCCACAATACGTTTAGCGTATTGAACAGGAATCTTCCTTGTCCCTTGTGTCAATAGAACAACAAATGACACAATAATGAACATGATGCCCAGTAATACAACTTCAGTCAAGGGTCCTCTCACTTCTTCTTGAATAAGAGCTACTTCACTGACAATGACGTTGGGCAGCCCTGAAACGATACCGATCATAATAATCAGTGAAATCCCGTTACCAATGCCTCGCTCCGTAATCTGCTCTCCAAGCCACATGATAAAGATGACACCTGTCACAAGAGTAATCATTGTCAAAAGTCTGAAACTGAGCCCCGGCTCGGGCACGACAGTCATCTGGAAACCACCCACCGTAGACTCCAGGTTCTCCAGGAAAATTGCGATGCTGTACCCTTGCAAAGATGCAATAAGAACCGTGCTGTAACGGGTAATCTGAGTTATTTTCTTTCTTCCTTCATCCCCCTCCTTCTGCAAACGCTGAAAGTAGGGAACTACGACACCCATGAGTTGGAGAATAATGGACGCTGAAATGTAAGGCATGATGCCCAGAGCAAAAATGGTCGCCTTCTGAAAAGCGCCACCAGCGAAAAGATCGTACAGTCCAAAAAGGGTGTTCTGGAAATTTTGGATGGCGGCACCGAGTGCATCTGTGTTAATGCCTGGCACAGGAATATGTGCACCGACCCGCACCACAACCAGCAGCGCAAGGGTGAAAAAAATGCGCTGTCTAAGTTCTGGAATGGCTAAGATATTTCTGAATTTATCGATCATGCTACAATGGCTTTCCCACCTGCTTTTTCAATCTTTTCAGCTGCAGTTACGCTGAACGCATTGGCATAAACCTCCACGGCTCTCTCGATATCACCGTTGGCAAGCACCTTCACAGGTTTGGCAGCAGATTTGATAACACCTTTTTCAAGCATTGTGGCAATATCAACTTTCTCATCATCAAGTTTGGAGATAGCCGACAGGCTGATATTTTGGTACTCATTTTTAAACCTGGCATTGGTGAAGCCCCGCTTTGGCACTCTTCTCTGAAGAGGCATCTGGCCCCCTTCAAACCATGTTCTTCGCTTGCTGCCGGTACGTGAATGATAACCTTTATGGCCCCGACCGGCTGTTTTCCCGGTCCCAGAAGCTTGGCCGCGACCAAGCCGTTTCCGGTCTTTAGAAAGGCTCTCAGGTGCTTTCAGTTCACTAAGCTTCATTACGCTTCATCTATTTTCAGAAGGAAACTGACCTTGTTCACCATACCTCTAATCACCGGCGTATCTGCATGAACGACAGTCTGATGCATCTTGCGAATACCTAGTGCTCGCAGTGTTTTTTTGGCTTTCAGATTGTGACCTATTGCGCTCTTAATCTGAGTTATTTGTAAAGATTTGGGTAATTTTTTTACCATTATTAATCTTTAACTGAATATTTCACCAATTGTTATTCCACGCCTGTTAGCGATAGAAACAGGATCTTGCAAGTTCCTCAGTGCAACCTCCACAGCTCTCACAGTATTATTTATGTTTGAAGAACCGTACCGTTTGGTGAGCACATCAGTAATTCCGACTTGCTCAATAAGTGCCCGCACAGCGCCACCAGCGATAATACCCGTTCCAGGTGACGCCGGTTTAAGCATAACTTTAGCTGCGCCAAACTTTCCTTCAATTTTATGAGGGATTGTCCCATTGATAATTGGAACTCTGAACATGTTTTTCTTGGCGTTTTCCTTCGACTTTGAAATGGCTGATATTACCTCGTTTGCCTTTCCGTAACCTAGCCCCACATGGCCTTTTCCGTCACCAATGGCTGCAAGAGAACTAAAGCGAAAACGACGACCCCCCGCCACTACTTTGGCCGTCCTGTTAATCTTGATAACAGTTTCTTCCTTCAGTTCCAGTTCAGTAGGGTTGATGCTACTCAAAACTTAAGTCCTCCTTCGCGGGCACCGTCTGCAACAGCCTTTACACGACCGTGATAGAGGAACCCGTTCCGATCAAAAACAACTTTAGAGAGATTTTTCTTTTTCGCTCTTATCGCTAGCTCCTTGCCCACTATGGAGCTCAGCTCAGTTTTAGTCACAGGCTTTTTAGACTTGGGAGCAAGAGCCTTCTCGGTCGATGAAGCTGTCACCAGTGTCTTACCAGAAACATCGTCCACCAGCTGGCCGTAGATATGTGATAAGCTACGGTAGACCACAAGCCGCGGTCTTGCTTCCGTGCCGAAGGCATGGCGTTTACTCCTGCGCCGTCTCCGCTCTCTCCGTTCTGCCTTTTTTAACTGTTCTTTCATGGCTTATTCACCCACTGTCTTGCCCTTTTTGATCTTGACATATTCTCCTGAATAACGGATTCCCTTGCCTTTGTAAGGTTCAGGTGGGCGGAATGATCTGATCTTGGCGGCAACCTGTCCTACAAGTTCTTTGTTTATGCCGGAGACAGTTATGGAATTTTTTGCAGCTTTAATCTCAATCCCCTCTGGTGATTCAAAATAAATATCGTGAGAAAAACCGAGTGTCAGCTTCAACCTTTTTCCGTCTAGATTTGCCGTATAGCCAACGCCATTAATCTCCAATTCCTTGGTGAACCCTTCAGTAACGCCTTGCACCATATTGGCGATAACAGCTCTGGTAGTACCATGAAGCGAGCGGTGAGACCTATTGTCACTGGGACGTTCTACCAGAAGATGACTGTTTTCTTGCTTCACTACCATATCCGGATGAACATCAAAGCTAAGGTTCCCTTTTGGTCCTGTAATAGATACAAGCTTGCCATCTTGGGACACCTTAACCCCTTCGGGAACTGAGATGGGTTGTTTTCCTATTCTTGACATGTTCTTACCAGACACTGCAGATCAGTTCACCCCCAATATTCAGTTTTTTTGCAACTTTGTTTGAAATCACACCTTTCGACGTGGTCAATATGGCAACACCGAGACCATCGAGAATTCTTGGAATTTCTCCCGCTCCCACATAAACACGCCGGCCAGGCCTGCTTTCTCTTGCGATATGCTGGATGACAGATTCTCCGTTTCTGTCATACTTCAAAAAAACGCGCAACTCTTTCTTAACCGCGTGATCCACAATAATAAAGTCTTTGATATAATGTTCTTCCTTAAGGATGTAAAGAATGCGTTTCTTAAGATTTGAAGCGGGGATGTCCACCCAACGCTTGCCCATATGCAAGCCGTTGCGAACTCTCGTCAACAAATCGGCGATTGGGTCTGTCATACTCACTTTTTGTTTTCTCTCCTTGTTACCAGCTGGCTTTCGTGACGCCAGGTATTTCTCCCTTTAAAGCAAGCTCCCGGAAGCAGAGACGACAGAGACCAAACTTTCTTAGGAAAGCGCGGGATCTACCGCATTTTGCACATCTGTTATACTTGCGGACCTGAAACTTCGGCTTAATACTTGCCTTGAATATGAGTGATTTTTTAGCCATTAATTAACCTCTGTTAAATCAGCCCCGTCTTCAGAAGGCATGGCTGCTCGCTCAAAGCGATTGTCCAGCCTGAATGGAAAACCGAAGGATTTCAAAAGAAGGTATGCCTCCTCATCTGTCCTGGCGCTGGTAGTGATAGTAATGTCTAGTCCCCGAATTTTATCAATCTTATCGTAATCGATTTCCGGGAACACAATCTGTTCCAGAACACCAAAACTGTAATTACCACGACCATCAAAAGATTTCACGGAAAGACCAGTAAAGTCTCTTACACGAGGTAGAGCGATTTTAATAAGTCGCTCTAAAAATTCGTACATGTGCCAGCGCCGGAGTGTTACTCTCGTTCCAACAGGATCCCCCACACGAAGCTTGAAATTGGATATGGCTTTCTTGGCCTTAGTTACCACAGCTTTTTGGCCGGTGATAGTTATGAGATCGTTAATAGCGTGTCCCAGAGCGTTCTTATCTTCACGAGCATTGCCGATGCCGATATTCAAAGAAATTTTTAGTATCCTAGGCACCTGGTACGGATTTTTCAATCCAAGCTGTTTCTGAAGCGCAGAAGAGACATTATCCTTGAAAAGGGTAGTCAGGTTGGGGAGATAACCATTCAATTGAGTCGTTTTTTTCGCGTCGCCCTTGGGCTTTGCCGATGGCTTCACTTTGGACTTGACCTTCGGCTTTGATTTTGTTTTTTTTGCAGATTCTTTTTTCTTTGCTTCAGCCAACTTCTCTCCTAGGAATCAATGTCTTCGCCTGTCTTACGAGCGACTCTGACCTTTTTTCCAGTATCCAGTAAACGATGACCAACACGGGTTCGGCTTCCTGAAGCAACCAACATCACATTGGAGGTATGAACAGCCGCTTCTCTTTCAATTATTCCCCCTTGTTGATTCTTCTGTGTTGGTTTTGAATGACGTTTCATAAAATTAATTCCTTCGATAATCACCCTTTGTGACTTGGGGTTCACACTGAGCACTTTACCCTTTTTCCCCCGGTCATCACCGGAAATCACCTCAACCGTGTCCCCCATGCGAATTCTCACTATATCACCTCCGGTGCCATTGAAATGATCTTCATAAAACCTTTTTCGCGGAGTTCGCGGGCCACAGGCCCGAAAATTCTTGTCCCCGTAGGTTCACCTGAGTCTGTGAGCAAAACAGCTGCATTATCATCAAACCGGACATAGGACCCATCTTTGCGACCAACCTCTTTTCGTGTTCTCACAATCACCGCACGAGATATTTCACCCTTCTTCACCATACCACCTGAGATTGCCTGCTTAACAGAAACAACAACAATATCACCAATGGAGGCGTACCTCCGCTTGGACCCACCTAGCACTTTGATGCAGAGTACTTCCTTCGCGCCCGTATTGTCTGCAACTTTTAATCTGGTTTCTGACTGAATCATGGATCTTCTTTATTTTTCTCAAACGGACTTTAAGTGGTTCTACCCTTTTCAACAATCTCCGTCACCCGCCACCGCTTTGTTTTACTCTTGGGGCGTACGGAAATAATCTTCACCTTATCACCTGAGTTGCATTCATGATGGCCCGTGTGAGCACTATATTTTTTCTTTTTAGTGATATACTTTTTGTAAACAGGGTGAAGAACCCGTCGCTTCACTTCCACACGAACAGTTTTTTCCATACGGTCGCTCACGACCATCCCATCAAGAATCTGTCTTTGTCCTCTCTCAGCCATGATCGTTATGCTTCCGCCTGTCTGATACCAAGTTCAAATTCATTAAGTACTGTTTTTATTTGAGCAATCTCTTTTCTCAAATAACGAAGTTGGAGCGGGTTCTCCAACTGCTGAAGCGCCTTCTGAAACTTTAGTTCTTCCAACCCTTGCTGGACATCTATCAAGCGAGATTTCAGTTCATCAACCGATAATTCTTTCAATTTTTCTCTCTTCATACTTTTTTATTCGGATCAACCGGTCAATGCTCTTCGCTCAGCTAGTATTGTTCTAACGGGTAACTTATGTCCGGCAATACGGAACGCCTCGGCAGCTAAATCCTTGTCGACACCTTCCACCTCAAAAAGAATTCTTCCAGGCTTCACCACCGCCACCCACTGGTCTGGGGCTCCCTTACCTTTACCCATCCTCACTTCGGCCGGTTTCTTGGTAATGGGCTTATCGGGGAAAACCCTGATCCACATGCGACCATGCTTTCTGATCTGCCGAATGATTGCTACACGGGCTGATTCGATCTGTCTTGCAGTTACCCATCCGGGTTCCACAGCCTTCATGCCGAAACTCCCGAATGCCACATGACTCCCTTTGGTGGCTATCCCCCGTCTGCGACCACGATGCTGTCTGCGCCACTTAACTTTTTTTGGCTCCAGAGTCATTAGGTTCCTATTGATCCGTTACAAATCCAGACCTTAACCCCAATGATTCCGTATGTGGTTCGTGCTTCAGTAATAGCAAAATCTATGTCAGATCTCAATGTCTGGAGCGGAACTCGGCCTTCTCGGAAAGTCTCCTGACGAGCGATATCGGCGCCCCCAAGACGGCCTGCCACACGAATCCTGATGCCGTCCGCTCCCATCCGGATGGTAGACTGAATCGCTTTTTTTACTGCACGACGGTAGCTGATTTTCTTTACAAGTTGATGAGCAATATTCTCTCCTACCAGTTTTGCATCCATCTCAGGCCTTTTGATTTCCGAAACATTCACCTGTGTATCCAGGGTGTACGGTTTACCTGTTTCAGGATTGACTTTTGTGGAAAGCTGTTTAATCTCTTCCCGTAGCTTGTCTACATCCTTACCACCCTTGCCGATGACAATCCCCGGCCGCGAAGTATTGATCGTCACTGTGATCTTCTTAGAAGTCCGATCGATATCTACACTAGATATGCCGGCGTTGGGAAGACGCTGATTCACGTAGCGCCTGAGCATAATGTCCTGAGAAATGTAGTTGGCAAAGTTTTTCCCGCCAAACCAGTTGGAAGACCACGGTTTGTTAATGCCCAGTCGAAATCCCGTCGGGTGTGTTTTCTGTCCCAAAACTTCTCCTTTAATCTTTCTCAGCCACAACAACAGTCAGGTGACTGGAGCGCCGTCTGATTCGTGATGCCCTGCCCATGGAGGCTGGACGAAACTTCCGCACGGTAGGTCCTTCATCTACAAAAGCTTTCTTCACAAACAAATCTTCTGTGGCTGTGCTGGCAGTCTCTTCAGACTGAAGAAAGTTGGACACAGCTGAGTGTATCGTCTTCTCAATCACTACTGATGCTTTCTGAGGGGCAAAGTGAAGAAGGTTCAGTGCAGTCTCCACATCACGGCCACGAATCTGGTCAAGTGTCTTTTTCACTTTTCTTGCCGATTGGCGAACAAACTTCGATTTAGCTACTGCTTCCATCTCTGCTATTTCCTGTCACCTGCGTGCCTTCTAAATATCCGTGTCGGAGAGAATTCTCCTAATTTATGACCAACCATATTCTCGGAAATGAATACCGGAATAAACTGTTTTCCATTGTGAATTGCCAATGTGTACCCAACGAACTCCGGAGTGATGACGGAACGTCTAGACCAAGTTTTGATGACCTTCTTTTTACCGCTTTTCTTCATCTGTAAAATTTTCTTGAGCAACTTCTCATCAATGAATGGACCTTTTTTTACGGAGCGGGCCACGAATTATTTTCTCCTTTTCGCAATGTAACGGTTAGATGCCTTATTCTTCTTCCGGGTTTTGTAACCTTTTGTCGGCTTACCCCACGGCGTAGTAGGATGGCGTCCACCTGATGATTTACCTTCACCACCGCCCATAGGGTGATCAACGGGATTCATGGCTACGCCGCGAACTTTCGGCCGCCTGCCAAGCCATCTTGCCCGGCCCGCTTTACCGAGCTTCACTGCCTCATGACTTTTGTTGCCCACTTCTCCGATGGTGACCATACATTTTTCGTCCACCATTCTCACTTCTCCCGATGGAAGTTTCAGAGTGACCATACCGGCGTCTTTTGCTAACATTTGCGCGCCAACACCGGCACTGCGAACCATCTGTGCACCCTTGCCGGGTACAAGCTCAACATTATGAATAAAAAACCCTGACGGAATCTTTGAAAGAGGTAAACAGTTACCAATCTTCAGCGGCGCCTTTTTCTGTGACGAAACAACCTCATCTCCCACTTTAATTCCGTATGGCGCCAGGATGTAACGTTTCTCTCCATCAGCATAGTGTAAGAGAGCAATACGGGCAGAACGGTTTGGATCATACTCGATGGCTGCAACTTTTGCAGGAATATCAAATTTGTTTCGTTTGAAATCAATGATGCGGTACTGACGTTTATGCCCGCCGCCGCGGCGTCGGCTTGTGATACGTCCTTTATTATTGCGACCACCACTCTTCTTTAGTGGACGGATAAGGCTCTTCTCCGGTTTACTTCTAGTAATTTCCTCAAAAGTCGATACAGACTTTTGCCGTTGGCCGGGAGTGGTCGGTTTAACTGTTTTAACAGGCATTGTTAGCTTTCAACTCCTGAATCGTAAAGATCAATAGAGAAACCTTTATCCAGGGTAACAACGGCCTTTTTCCAGCTCGATCTCTTGCCTGATGTCTTGATAACACGGCCGCCGCTTCGGACAGACATTTGTTTACTTTTTCCGAGGAAGTTCATTGTGCGGACCTTTGTTATTTTCACATCAAACTTTTCTTCCACAGCCCGCTTGATCTCAATCTTATTTGAATGAGGATCGACTTGAAAAGCATACATATTCTGAGAATCCTCAAGTTGATTCATCTTCTCAGTGAGAATAGGGCGGAACAATATTTGCCTCTTCTTATACATGTTAATTCACTGCCAATTGGTCATTAAGATTCTTCAGCCCGTCTTTTTCAAAAAGCAGGACCTCCGCATTAAGCAGATCGTAGGTCGATGCGTTCGTTGCCTCAACAATAGTTACATTTGGTAGGTTCCTGACTGAAAGGGCTACATTCTTATTACTGGCTGCCGGGAAAAATGTGGTCTTTTTCCCATCTATTCCCAACTTGTTCAAAATGTAAGAAAAATCTTTTGTTTTAGGTGATGCCAGTGAAATCTCTTCCACTACCATTATCTCCTTATCACCGGCCCGCTGAGAGAGAACGCTCCTACGTGCCAACCTCTTCATTTTCTTGGGAAGTTTGTATAAATAATCCTTCGGCTTGGGACCGTGAGTTACGCCTCCGCCTTTCCAGATCGGAGAGCGGATAGATCCTGCACGGGCAACTCCTCGACCTTTCTGCCTCCACGGCTTTCTTCCCCCTCCACGAACTTCAGATCGCGTTTTAGTGGAATGTGTCCCCTGCCGCGAGTTGGTCATTTCGGACACTACCGCCCGATACACAACGTCGGTATTCGGCTCAATCTTGAAAACCGAGTCCTTCACTTTCATCTTTGAGATCACTTCGCCTTCAAAATTGTGTACAGGTAAATCCATCTTATTTCGTCACCACTACAATTCCGTTCTTTGCTCCAGGTACCGCGCCTTTTAAAAAGAGATGGTGATTTTTAAGATCAACCTTCACCACTTCCAAGTTCTGCATAACAATGTTGCGATTCCCGTGCTGGCCAGCCATTTTTGTTCCAGGCCAAACCCGTGAAGGATCAGACGCTTGGCCGATAGAGCCCGGCGCTCTGAGCCGGTCTGATTGACCGTGTGTTTTCGTACCACCGCTAAATCCGTGGCGCTTAACAACACCTGTAAAACCTTTACCTTTAGACACGCCCTTGACTGTTACAAAATCACCTTCTCCGAAAATTGAAACTGTTACCTCATCACCCAGCTCTGGCTTTTTTCCACGGCCCATTGGAAATTCCATCAAGCACCTTTTTGCTGAGACACCCGCTTTCTTAAAATGGCCTTCAGCAGGACGATTTACCTGCTTTTCACTTTTTTCACCAAAGCCGACTTGGACCGCTGAATAGCCATCTTTTTCCTCAGTTTTGACTTGAGTAACAGTACAAGGCCCGGCCTCAAGAACTGTAACGGCTTGGCTTTCCCCATCCTGGCTGAAGAGACGTGTCATACCGATCTTTTTTCCAATCAATCCAGTCATGATTAGGCCTTAATCTCGATATCAACTCCCGCTGAGAGGTCCAACTTCATCAGTGCATCGACTGTTTTAGGTGACGCATTGAGTATTTCGATTAAACGTTTGTGGGTCTTTGTCTGAAACTGTTCTCTTGATTTCTTGTTTACATGCGGCGAGCGGAGAACTGTGTAAATCGTTCTTTTCGTCGGGAGCGGAATAGGGCCTGTTAAAATAGCACCCGTCTGTTTAACCGTTTTTACGATCTTCTCCGTAGACTTGTCGATCAGTCTATGATCGTAGGCCTTGAGTTTGATTCTTAGTGTCTGGGCCGCCAACCATCTACTCCACAATCTCAGTCACTACACCAGCACCAACCGTACGACCAC
>DTTI01000039.1 GCA_012964825.1 Candidatus Neomarinimicrobiota bacterium | reverse complement strand
TGCTCTGGAATATGGGCCTTATGAATGGTCTGCGTCGCTATGGGGAAGTGGGTCTCCGACTGGCTATGGGTGAATCCAAGGGACAGGTGTACCGCTCTTTGATCTCTGAAGCTGTGATCATAGGACTATTTGGGACAGTAATTGGTACGGGAATTGGGCTTGTGCTCACCTATTATGTGCAAGAGCATGGTATAGATTATACAAAGGGAATAGAAGCGCTTTCAAATTCGTCCATGATTATGCCCAATATTTTTTATGCTCAGGTGACTCCAGATCTATACTATATCGGGTTCATACCTGGTGTTTTAGCCACAGTCCTTGGCACTATGCTGGCCGGCCTTGCCGTTTACAAAAGGGAGATGGCACAACTCTTCAAGGAACTGGAAACATGATGAAAAACATGATTTATATATTATTGGCTACATTGTTTGCTGTTGAGGCATCCGGGCAAGAAGCGGCCATGACTGCGGAAGCATTGGTGAGAGCCATGGACAAGAATCTGAATGCCAAAACCAGAGTGCTCACGAGCAAGATGATTGTTCACGGTCGACGGGTCAGCAGGACTATTAAATCCCGAAATTGGGTTAAGGGTATAAACCAAGCCTACACGGAATATTTGGCACCACCCAGGGAAGCGGGCACAAAGATGTTGAAATCGGGAGATAAACTATGGATATACTCACCCCAAACGGATAGGGTGATCCAGCTCTCCGGCCACATGTTGCGCCAATCTGTTATGGGATCAGACATGTCATATAATGATATGATGGAAGACCGGCCCTTAACCGATCTTTACGAGGCGACAGTTGAAGGATCGGAAATGATTGATGGCCGAAAGCACTGGATACTTTTTCTTGAAGCCAAGGTGACAGGATTGTCATACCCTAAACGTCGTGCCTGGGTGGATTCGGAATACCTGTTGCCTATGAAGGAAGAACTCTATGCAAAAAGTGGCAAGTTACTTAAGTCAACCTCCATGGACGGCATTAAGAAAGTTCAGGACAGGTGGTTTCCAACTCGGTTCATTTTCAAGGATGAGTTGAAAAAAAACAGCAAAGGGACGGAATGGATCATTGATGATATTGCTTTTGACACAGATATTCCCGATTCTCGTTTTGAAAAAGCCATGCTCCGAAAATAATATTTCTAAGCGATACGCCAGGAAATGACCTGGTTGATAATGTTCAATTATACCGTTTGATGTCCGTCTCTTTCCGAGATAAATTGCCGCCGAAATAAGGTACCTGAGCCCACTTTAGGTTCCTGAGTTGCGGGTCACGCCACAGTAAATGCGGAAAACTGAATATTCAAACTAGATTGACGCAATTATGAAAAATTTGGCTAAGTGGTGTGTACCTGTATTATTGTACTCTTTCTGTTTTGGTCAGAATCCGGACTATGTCACCAATGCGGTGAAAGTGCAGTCTGATCCTGTCATTGATGGTGATGTGCTAAACGACCCGGCTTGGGAGGGGTTGCCTGTGGTGGAAAAATTCACGCAGAAAGCACCTGATGAGGGTCAGTCAGCAACTGAAAACACCATTGTTAAGGTGATGTATTCAGATGAATTCTTTTATCTGTCCGTGGTCTGCTACGACACCGAATCTGACGGGATCATCATATCGGATACCCGGAGGGACGCAACACTGAACAACATGGACAGTTTCATGTTCCTCCTTGATACCTTTAAAGATTATCAGAACGGTTATGTCTTTGGGACCAATGCAGCCGGCACAGAATATGATGCCCAGATCACTGGTGGTGGTGAAGAGGGTGCCATGACCAGACGTTTTTCCATAGGCACTGGTGGCGGATATAACGTGAACTGGGATGCGGTGTGGCAGGTGAAAACAGAAATCGGTGATTACGGTTGGAGCGCTGAATTTGCCATCCCTTTTAAAACTCTGAGATATAAAATAGAAAAAGATCAGGCGTGGGGAATCAATTTTCAACGGGTTGTGGCAAGAAAACAGGAAGAGGTTCACTGGGCCCCCATCCCAAGGCAATTTACCATGAACCGTCTGGTATCGGCGGGAACCCTAACAGGTATGAATGTCCCTATCCCTCGAAACCTGAAAATAATGCCATATGCTTTGGGTCAGCAAAACAAGCATGAAGGAGAAGAATCCTCCACTGTCAACGACGGTGATTTTGGCATGGATGTAAAGTTTGGTGTGACATCCAGCCTCACTTTGGATATGACCTACAACACCGATTTTGCCCAGGTAGAGGCTGATGAACAGCAGATTAACCTGGACCGTTTCAGCCTTTTCTTTCCGGAAAAGCGAGCGTTCTTCCTGGAAAATGCGGGCCTTTTTTCAGTCGGTGAGGGAGGCACTTTTTTCGGGCCTGACATTGAAATGTTTTTCAGCCGCCGCATCGGTATCAGTGAAGGCGGAACACAGGTTCCCATTCTTGGAGGAGGCAGGCTTACGGGGAGCTTTGCCGGGATGAAGGTGGGTGCCCTCAGCATGCGCACCGATGCAGTGGAGGATGTGACGGACGGGAATCACTATTCTGTCATGCGGCTGAAGAAGGAGCTTCC
>DTTI01000038.1 GCA_012964825.1 Candidatus Neomarinimicrobiota bacterium | reverse complement strand
TTTCTTCCATCTGGAAAGACGGTGAACTGTACAAGTTAAACGGGAAAGTGGTGGTAATGGCGGACACTGCCGTGGAAAAAGAACACACATTTAACTTTGCCGGTGAAGAAGAAAGCCTAATCCCTGAAGTGGAAGTTATGGCCTATGAACTGTTCTCTAAGCAGATGCCCCAAGAGCTGCAGTTTCAGCATCAGTATATTGAGGAAAGATCCCTAGCACTCCAGGGTATTACGGAAAGGAGGACGAGACTTAGAGCAACCCTTCTCTCCACCGCTGTGCCGGGATTGGGCCAGCTCTATCTTAAACGAAAACTGTGGGGCGGCCTATGGATGGCCACGCAGCTTTCTCTGGGGGCAGCGACATTAAACCATTACTTGAACTACAAGGACTCATATGATGAATTTTATGTATTTGAAGGTTTTTACCAGGCATCCACTAACGTGGATTCAATCTTCTCTTACCGGAACCAGATGGTGAGAACTTACGACAACGCTAAAACATCCATTGACCAAAGGAGACAGCTGACGCAGATCATCTTCTCGCTCTGGGCGCTCAATATTTTGCAGGCCAACATCATGTCCCCTTCAACTGAAGAAATCCTAAGGGAAATTTCCATACGTTTTTCACATAACCCCTACAACAGTGAGACTCAGCTGAGACTGACATTTACCATTGAATAAATTCTGCTTTCTATCTCTCCTGGCTCTTTTGTTGAGTTGCGAAGAACTCCCCGTTGTGAACTTCGATAACTCTCTAGACCTCACCACTGCGGAAGAACTCAATATTGAACTACCCGCCATCGTCTTTTATCCTGACAGCATACCCATGGAAGCGGGATCATCCGCTCAGTTGCAGGTATTCGCCATGGGAGTAACGGGCCTCAGCGGCGCCCATATCCAGATCAATTATGAACAGCAGAAACTGAATCTCAAATCGGTCACAAAAGGTGAATTCCTTAACTCTCTTACTGAACCCGGCTTTTACTTTGAAAATGATACCGCTGAAGGTCTGCTCGATATCTACACAATCAGTTTCGGCGTTGACAGCCTTAAAAATGTTACCGGTACGGGGAGCCTTGCGGTAGTGGAGTTTGAAGCAATAGCGCCAGGAAAGATTATCCTAGAATACACTGACAAGTGTGAATTTGTGGATGAGCACGATAACCCCATTGAAATAAAAAGTCTCCTGTACGGTGTTCTGGATGTTGCAAAGAAAAGTTAATACAATCGTTCTCACCCTATTGCTGGGATCGCTGATGGGCCAGGATATCACCCCACCCACCATTTCTTCAGTCACGTCCACCACGGCCAATGGAAGTTATAAAAAAGATAGTATAATTAATATTACACTCAACTTTGTAGATGAGAACAACCTCCCCGAAAAAGTTAAACTCATCGACGCAGAACTGGTCATCGAGCTTGAGACTGGGTCCACGGACAGAACAATTTCTATAGAGCCCTTTGGACTAACGACCTCCATTGCCGGAACCTACACCGTTAATAAGGGAGATCAAACGGATGCACTATCGGTAAAGACAATCTCTCTCAGTGCCATTGGCAACTCACCAGCCCTAACAGACTCGACAGGAAATGCCATGATAATTTTTTCACCAACTACCAATCTTGAAGCAGCACACACCATTACTGTGGATGGTATTGCCCCCGCTGCTCCCACGGGCTTGTCGGCCACGGCCGGAAATTCATTGGTGACCCTCAGCTGGAACATTAATAGTGAGACTGATTTCGGGAAATACAGGATATACGAGGATAAATCCTCATCGCCCACAACGACTGTTGACTCTACCCTGACTGTGGACGATATATCCAAAACGATTACGGGAAGAGACAATGACACAACCTATTATTACCGCCTCGCAGCGTTGGATACATTAGGGAATATAAGCGATTACTCCAGTGAAGTTTCCGCCGTTCCGTTTTCACGGCCGGTTGCCGGTGCCATCAGGGATGGTAACTCCGATACTACTGATGTGGACTGGTGGAGCTCCCGGTCTACCCTTTCTTTCAACTGGAACCCGTTTCAGGATAATGGTGCCGTCAGTTATCAATACGCTGTGGGTACATCCTTAAGTAATCTAAACAATACGGTTAATTGGACCGTTGTCGGTGACACATCCGTGACCGTAACAAACCTTAACCTCATTGAAGGATTCACATACTACCTTAGCACCCGAGGAACAGATTTCACTGCCAAGTCTGATACAGCCACCTCTGACGGCATCACCATGGATCTTTTAAAGCCCGTTGCCGGTGTAGTTTACGACGGATCTACCAATGCTGGAACTGACCTCACTTTTTACAACACCGCCGATGCTTATTTCGCCAACTGGACGGAGTTTGTCGATACACTGAGCAGTGGTGTGGCCAGTGGTGTGGCTTCATACACATACACCATCGGCACAACCCCGGGAGATACCACTGTTGTCAGCTGGACCAAGATCGGTATTCAGGACTCTTTGGCACATACCGGATTAGCTTTAGCGGAAGATTCTACTTATTACTTGTCAGTGATAGCCACAGACAGCGCCGGTAATTCATCCGATACTGTTG